>JAYVYH010000304.1:0-4339 GCA_043784385.1 Caulobacteraceae bacterium
CCACCATCGACCGTATCGCCTGTCCGCAAGCCAAACCTACGAATTTGTGAAGGACTCACATAGATGTCGTCGGGTCCGGGGAGATAATTAGCTTCCGGACTGCGGAGAAATCCAAACCCATCCTGGACCACCTCCAGGGTGCCAGAACCGAATATCTCCAACCCCT
Source organism: Caulobacteraceae bacterium (assembly GCA_043784385.1). Classification (GTDB taxonomy): domain Bacteria; phylum Pseudomonadota; class Alphaproteobacteria; order Caulobacterales; family Caulobacteraceae; genus Acaudatibacter. The sequence goes on from JAYVYH010000304.1 coordinate 167, forward strand.
CCTCAGCGGAGGCCTTCAATATCGCGAACATCATATCCTGCTTACGCATTGCGTTAGCATTCTCAATGTCAAACTGTTCCGCAAAGGCTAGAAGTTCAGCCGGTGACTTTTCTTTTAATTCTTGTAGGGACATCCGTGTGAGGCCAAGCGCGGCTATAGCCCGCACTCCATCGCTCTCATCCGACTGCAGCGCTCCTGAGAACATCGTTTTATCCGCGCGCTCGGGCGACTCTAAATCCAAAACATCAGACATGGTGGATTAACTCTTTAGGTTGGTCGCCAGCCCGAACGCGGGACTTGGTGGCGGTTCCGACTGCGCCTGCCAGGGTGTGGTCGGCGCAACGACGGTCGTTGGAGAAAAGGCACACTCAAACCCAGATTGGGCCGGATGCTCTCATTGACTGGATGGGAGAACGGATACGGTGGGTTCGAAATCCGAGAACATCCGAAACACACCGCTGGCTGGCCGTCAAGGGAATCACGACGGGACCGATCACGATCCAAACTTTGTGGTGACGGACAACACGATGATAATGGCAGCTATGAATGGCAATTCATTGGTCATTCGCCAAAATCGTTCACTATGCGGTCGCTCGCCTGAGGCTAGCTTCAGCCGAGCGCTGGCAAGATACATATGCCAGAACACCAGACCAATCACGCCACCGAGCTTAACAATCATCCAGGGTTTTGAAAGGGTCGATACACCATCAAAATACACCAGTGTCGCACCCAAAATTATAACCGCGACCATTGCCGGATTCATGATAATCTTCAACAGTTTCTCCTCCATGATCTTGAAGGCGTCATCAAGCTCACCACTTGGCGCGGAACGCGTGTGGTAAGCGAACAGCCGAGGCAAATAGAGCAGCCCCGCCATCCATGCGATTACGGCCAGGATGTGTAACCCCTTGATTATATTGAAAATCATCCCGATTCCCCAGACACAGTCGAGCGTCCACACCGACTTAGACCCGCCACGCAGGCGCGCATCTGGGGACAGAAACCTGACTTTCCCAAAGCATCCCCAACGGCATCCGCGAGCCCATTGATGAAGGTCGGTTCAATGCCAACAACCGGAGCTCGGAGATAGACTTCCATACCTAGTTCCCGCGCCATCTCCGAATATTCCCGATCAAGTTCAACCAGGGTTTCGATGTGCTCTGAAACGAAAGCGATGGGATCGATAAGCACTCCAACCCCGTCACGGGCCGCCGCGGTGATGGCTTCAGGGGTCGAGGGTCCGATCCATTTTAAAGGTCCAACTCGGCTCTGATAGCAGATCTGCCAATCCCACCCCGGGCCGAGTCGCTCCGCCACAGCTGCGCATGTTGCTTCTATTTGCCATTGATAGGGATCACCGCTGGTCGCGATTTGTTCCGGCAAACCATGAGCGGAAAATAGCAACCGTACGGGAGGTTTGCCAGCAGCCTCCCAGGTCCGTAGAATTCTCGTGACATGAGCTTCAATCAATCCGGCGTTCTCATACCAACAGCAAATCCCGTGTATCTGTCCCGATCCCTTATAGAACCGTCGCCAAGCATCGAACGAAGAGCCAGTCGTTGTCGTCGAATATTGAGGATATAGAGGTGCTAGCACGATGTGATCAGGTTCGAATGAAGTGACTTCCGCGGCGGCTTCCTGGGTGAAGGGGCGCCAATAGCGCATGGCGATGACAACCCGTATGTCGGCGTCTGGAAAGCGGTTTTTGAGCACCGCCAGCAGGGCCAAAGCCTGAGCTTCCGTCTGGGGGACGATTGGCGATCCGCCGCCCATCATCGCGTAGTTGACTATGGCGGATTTCTGTCGGAGCCGGGCAATCAGGATCGCGAGGGGACGGCGGATAAACCAAGGCGCGCCGATAATCGCCGGATCGGAAAACAGGTTTTCCAAAAATGGGCGGACAGCCCGAGGGGAATCCGGTCCACCGAGATTAAAAAGCGCCACGGCGATGCGCATCCGTGGGGCAGTCACCGCGGGACTGCGCTCAAGGGATCCCAAAAACACATACTATACTGCCGCGTTGACCACGTCATGGCTCTCCATGAAGTCGCCCGCCGGTCGGCCGCGTTTGGCTTGCGCGATGAATGAAGACCCTGGTGCATTAGGGCCTTAGACAGGTTCCCGCGTCTAGCCTCAAGGGTTCTGTTTCACCGTCCTTCTATCCATCTTTTTAAAAGATTGAAAGTTAAGAGAAGCCGGTAGTAGGCCCTCGCAAATGGTGGATATATCCGACTCCTTAACGCCATCGCCAGGGATACAGTGGAAATGCACTAATGTCGCCAGCTTCAATCCGGCTTGACACATACGTTGGAAAACTAACAACTTATTGAATTAAATGGATTAAAAATATCAGCCACTGTGGATAACCTATGCCGGACGACGTTCTGTCCCAAGGCCGCGGATAGAACATAACATCGATTGTCAGCATGCCGGCGGCTGGGGATGGCATAGCCCTTCGAGTAGGCATTGTCCCCAGCCGAGGGTCTGGTCCGCGCCGGGCGCTTTATCGCGCACACGATTTCCACCGAAGGCTCGATTTGGTTAAGATATCATCAATCCACGATCCACAGCATCAGGCCCAGGACTTTATGCCATGACGTCGATCCAGCGCCTCGCCACGTACTTTCATGTTCATCTGGTGTCAGACTCGACGGGCGAGACCCTGAACGCCATGGCCAGAGCGGCCTGCGCGCGGTTCAATAATGTCCTGGAGATCGAGCATATCTATGCCCTCGTCCGCTCTCAGGCCCAACTTGATCGGGCGTTGGTGGAGATCGCCAATGCACCAGGCATCGTCCTGCACACCATTGTCGATGAATCGCTGCGTGGCGCGTTGGAAGCGGGATGTCAGAAGCTCGACATGCCCTGTTTCGGAGCTTTAGACCCTCTTGTGTCGGCGATGTCCTGGTATCTAGGAGCCCCGCTTTCAACGCGAGTTGGCGCTCAATACTCACTCGATAGCGACTATTTCAACCGCATGGATGCGCTCTCCTACGCCCTTGGGCATGATGACGGTCAAGGCGGCCAGGACCTTAACCAGGCTGATGTTGTTTTAGTTGGCGTATCAAGAACGTCGAAGACCCCGACATGCATCTACTTGGCTCATCGCGGCGTGAAGGCGGCCAATATCCCCCTGGTTCCCTCCTCGGGCGTGCCGGCCAGCTTGCTAGAGTTGAGGAACGTGCCCGTTGTCGGCCTGAGTTTGTCACCAGACAGGCTGATCCAGATCCGACGAAACCGGCTGAGGAGTTTGAACGAGAGTCGCGAGAGCGCTTATGTTGACAATGACGCCGTCCGCGCCGAGGTCGTGGCGGCACGCCGACTGTTCGATCGACTTGGCTGGCCAGTCATCGACGTCACCCGACGCTCGGTAGAGGAAACGGCCGCGGCGGTTATCAATATTCTCTCGGGGGGCACCGCCCAGGTTGAGGTTGTCGGGTGACGCCTGCCGTTCAGGTGTCCGTCAGCGGCAAGCCCATATCGGGCCAGACCATGGTCGCTGGGGTGGTCGGCGCGCCGGTTCGTCACAGCCTGAGCCCGATGATCCACAACGCGTGGCTCGCCAAGACGGCGATAGACGCCGTCTACGTCGCCTTCGAGTCCGAACCGGAGACCTTCGCAAGATTTGCCAACGGTTTGCGCGGTGGGATCATCCGGGGCCTTAACGTCACCGCGCCGTTCAAGGAACTGGCTCTTTCGCTCGCCGATGGCCGTTCTTCACGCGCCGTGCGCGCCGGCGCCGCCAATCTCCTAGTGTTTGAATCCGATGGGTCCGTAAAAGCGGACAACACCGACGGCGAGGGCCTTCTTCATGCCTTTCGCGCCACGATCGATGGCTTTGACCCGGCCGCCGGACCAGTTCTTATCCTGGGCGCGGGCGGAGCGGCGCGAGGCGCAGCGGTCGCCCTTTTGGACGCAGGCGCCCCGCAAATCCGTCTCCTGAACCGTACGCTCGACCGTGCCGAGCAACTTGCGGGCTTGTTCGGTGGTGGTGTTCGGGCCTTTGACCAACGGGAGGCGGACGCGGCCATGGCTGGCGTCAGGATCATCATCAACGCCACGCCGCTCGGCCTGGGCGACGCAAGCCTCCAGATGCTGCCTCTTGAGCCTCTGGACCCCGAATGCGTGGTTATGGACATGGTCTATCGACCCTTGCGAACTTCATTCCTGAAA
>JAYVYH010000305.1:0-4567 GCA_043784385.1 Caulobacteraceae bacterium
CGGCTTTTCCGAAGACATCGTCGAACAGGCCGGCATCGAGACGCTGAAGGATCTCGGTTGGTTCTATCTACCGGGGTCGATGATCGCGCCCGATGGGCCCGCACCCCAGCGGCCATCGTTTTCGGATGTGGTGCAGATTCCCAGGCTGGAGCGGGCGATCGCGGCCCTGAATCCCGCCGTGCCCGAGGCGGCCCGGGCCGAAGCCCTGCGCCGGGTGATGGTCAGCGAGAGCGGGTCACTGATCGAGGAAAACCGGCGTCTGCACCGGCTGCTGACCGGCGGGGTGGATGTGGAATACCGCGCGGCGGACGGACGGATTGTCGGCGACAAGGTGTGGCTGATCGATTTCGAGAACCCGGACGCCAATGATTGGCTTTGCGTCAACCAATTCATGGTGGTCGAGGGACGGTCCAAGCGGCGAGCCGACGTGGTGCTGTTCGTCAACGGCCTGCCGCTGGCGGTGCTGGAGCTGAAGAACGCGGCGGCGGAAAACGCCACCCTGGACGGCGCGTTCCGGCAGTTCGAAACTTACAAGGACCAGATACCCGGCCTGTTTCGCGCCAATGGGGTGCTGGTGATCTCCGACGGCCTGCACGCCCGGATTGGCTCGCTAACCGCCGACCGCGAGCGGTTCATGCCCTGGCGGACTGTGGATGGTGAGAGCTTCGCGGGGCGCGAGGAGGGCGAACTTGACGTGCTGCTGCGCGGGGTGTTCGAACGAGCGAACTTCCTCGCCCTGATCCGCGACTTTGTGGTGTTCGGCGACGCGGGCGCCGGCCCGTTCAAGATCATCGCCGGCTATCATCAGTTCCACGGCGCCCGCAAGGCGGTGCGGCAGGCGCTGGCGGCGTCCCGGACGGGCGGCGACCGCAAGATCGGGGTGATCTGGCACACCCAGGGGTCGGGCAAGAGCCTGCTGATGGCGTTCTTTGCAGGACTCGCAGTCAATTCCGAGGCGCTGGAAAACCCGACCCTGGTGATCCTGACCGACCGCAACGACCTGGACGACCAGCTTTTTTCGACATTTGGCCTGTGCCGTGACCTGATCCGTCAGACGCCGGAACAGGCCGACAGCCGCGAGGATCTGAAGCGGCTGCTGCGGCGGGCCTCGGGCGGCGTGATCTTCACCACCCTGCAGAAGTTCTCGCCCGAGCGGGGGGAGGAAGATTTCCCGGAACTGACCGACCGGCGCAACGTCATCGTCATCGCCGACGAGGCTCATCGCAGCCAGTACGGTTTCGACGCCAAGCTGAACACGACCACCGGCCTGCGCCGCTATGGCTATGCCCACTATGTGCGCCAGGCCATGCCCAACGCCTCGTTCATCGGCTTTACCGGTACGCCGATCGAGGCGGCCGACGTGAACACGCCGGCGATCTTCGGCCGCTATATCGACATCTATGACATCACCCGCGCCGTGCAGGACGGGGCGACGGTGCCGATCTATTACGAGAGCCGTCTGGCGCGCATCGTGCTGGAGGAGGCCGAAAAGCTGCTGATCGACGCCGAGATCGAGGCCCTGGTCGAGGACGAGAGCCTGACCGAAGCGGAGAAGGCCAAGGCCAAGTGGTCGACGGTGGAGATGCTGGTGGGCGCCAGAAAGCGCCTGTCGCTGATCGCGTCCGATCTGGTCACCCACCTGGAAGCCCGCGTCGAGGCCATGAACGGCAAGGCCATGGCGGTGTGCATGAGCCGGCGGATCTGTGTCGATCTGTACAATGAGATCGTGGCGCTGAGGCCCGCCTGGCATTCCGACGATGACGAGGCGGGGGCCATCAAGATCGTCATGACCGGGGCGGCGTCCGATCCGATTGCCTGGCAACAACACATCGGCGGCAAGCGCCGGCGCGACGGGCTGGCCAAGCGGGCGCGGCTGCAGGACGATCCGCTGAAGCTGGTGCTGGTCTGCGACATGTGGCTGACCGGCTTCGACGCGCCGTGCATGAACACCATGTATGTCGACAAGCCGATGCGCGGGCATGGCCTGATGCAGGCCATCGCCCGGGTGAACCGGGTATATAAGGACAAGCCCGGCGGCCTGATCGTCGATTACATCGGCATCGCCCAGAACCTGCGCAAGGCGCTCGGCGACTACACGCGGGACGACCAGGAACAGACCGGCATCGACGAGGAGAAGGCGGTCGCGGCGATGGTGGAGCGTTGCGGCGTGATCCGCGACGTTTTCCATGGCTTCGACTACCAGCCCGGTATCGTCGGCGAACCGCGCGCCCGGCTGGCCTGCCTGGCCGGCGCCACGGACTGGGTGCTGCGATGGGCTGAAACCGAGGCCGCCAAGACCGCGGACCCGAAGGAAAAGGAAGACGCGCACCGCCGCTACCTCGATCTGGTGCTGGAACTGTCGAAGACCTACGCCCTGGCCTCGGCCAGCGACGCGGCGCGCCAGATCCGCGACGAGATCGGCTTCTTCCAGGCCGTCCGCGCGACCATCGCCAAGACCACCGCCACCGGCAAGATCAGCGGCAAGGACAGGGTGTTCGCCGTCCAGCAGCTGATCGACCGGGCGGTGGCGTCGACCGAGATCATCGACATCCTGAAGATCGCCGGCATCCAGACCGCCGACATCTCCATCCTGTCCGACGAATTCCTGCTCGAAGTGTAGGGGATGGAGAAGAAGAATCTGGCGCTGGAGGCGCTGAAGAAGCTGCTGGCCGGCGAGATCGCCAGCCGCACCAAGTCGAACGTGGTCGAGAGCCGGGCGTTCTCGAAGCGGCTGGAAGAGGCCGTCGCCCGCTATCACGCCGGCGCCATCTCGGCCGTCGAGATGATCCAGGAACTGATCGGCATCGCCAAGGACCTCAAGGCGGCCAAGGCGCGGGGCGAGGCGTTGGGGCTCAGCCCGGAAGAGATCGCCTTCTATGACGCGCTGGCCGAGAACGAGAGCGCGGTCGAGGCGATGGGCGACGCTAGGCTGCGGGTGATCGCCCATGACCTGCTGGAGGAACTGCGCAAGAACGCCACCGTCGACTGGCAGCAGAAGGAGAGCGCCCGGGCGCGGATGCGGATCCTGGTCAAACGCATCCTCAAGAAATACGGCTACCCGCCCGACCTGGCCGACGAGGCCGTGCAGACCGTTCTGGCCCAGGCGGAGATTCTTCTGCGAGAGATTTAGCGAGGCTCATCGGCGCGACTTCGGGCCGGCGGCCTGCTGATTGTCAATTTCGAGGCAGGAGGGTTCGTGGTCTTATGTGTTTCCAAAATACTGGCGGACAGACGCAGTGAGCATAGGCGAGAACTCGGAACTTAATCCGACGTCGGCGATCCCCGGAGGCGTCGTCCGCATCACGCTCCGCCCGTTCCGCGAGGCGGACGCCGAGGCGCTGCATCCGATCTTCGCCGATCCAGAGGCCATGCGGTTCTGGTCCAGCCCGCCGCATGCGACGCTGGACGGTACGCGCGCCTATGTGAACGCCACCATCGCCGCGACGTCGGAGGGCCGGGGCGACGATCAGGTGATCCTGTTCGAGGGCCGGGTGATCGGCAAGGCCGGCCTGTGGGACAACCAGGAGATCGGTTTCATCCTGGCGCGCGACCATTGGGGCCGCGGCCTGGCCCGGGAGGCCGCCGGGCTGGTGATCGCCCGCGCGCGATCGCGGGGGGTGACAACGATCGTCGCCGACGTCGATCCACGCAACACCGCCAGCCTGGGCCTGCTGCGCCGGATGGGTTTTGTGCAGACTGGGCAGGCCAGCGCCACGATGAAGGTCGGCGACGAATGGGTGGACAGCCTCTATCTTGCGCTCGATCTGAGTTAAGCGCCGGGCGGAGCGCCCGCGCCCAGCCCCGGGGGACTTGAGATGAACGCCGACGAAATTCGAGCCATCAATCGGGCTGGATGGGATGCCCGGGTGGAGGAGGGTGACGTCTGGACGGTTCCGGTTTCGCCCGGGGCGGTCGCCAGGGCCCGCCTCGGCGACTGGTCGGTGGTACTGACTCCGAACAAGCCGGTTCCCGCTGACTGGTTCGGCGACCTGGCCGGGAAGGACATGTTGTGCCTAGCCTCCGGAGGCGGCCAGCAAGGTCCGATCCTGTCGGCGGCCGGCGCGCGGGTGACGGTGTTCGACGCCTTCGCGGCGCAACTGGGCCAGGACGAGATGGTGGCCCGGCGCGATGGCCTGTCGCTGGTGACCCGCCAAGGCTTCATGCATGACCTGTCGATGTTCGCGGAACGCAGCTTCGACCTGATCTTCCATCCGGTCTCCAACAGCTTCGCGTCCGAAATCCTTCCCGTCTGGCGGGAATGTTTCCGCTCCCTGAGGCCGGGCGGCGTGCTTCTGGCGGGGTTCATGAACCCTATCGTCTATGTCTTCGATCCCGAAGCGGAAGAGCGAGGCGAGCTCATCGTGACCCGGCCCCTGCCCTATGCCGATGTGGCGGCCCTTGATGACGGCTCTCTGGCGAGCCTGATCGCCAGAGACCATACCGTCGAGTTCAGCCACACCCTGGAAGCGCAGATCGGCGGCCAACTCGCCGCGGGCTTCGTCCTGACCGACTTTTTCGAGGACACCGACCTGGGGCCGCCGACGAGCGGTCGCTCGACCTATTTTCC
>JAYVYH010000306.1:0-9926 GCA_043784385.1 Caulobacteraceae bacterium
GGCAATGCCGCTCGGTACCGGCAGCTCGGTGCAGCTTGCGGCTCAGAAACTGATCCACGGCTCGTCCGTCCCGGAACTTATCCAGTACAGCCTTTACGCTGGCACCCCGGGCTCGGGCGTATTCCAATCGCAATCGAGCCTGGATTTCGCCCCGACAGTCGCTTTTACGCCTACTGTTGGTAACTACTACGTGCAAGTAGACTACATCTCCGCAAGCGGAGAAGTGGCCGGTGGCACCATCACATCCTCGGTTCCGGAACCGGCTTCCTGGGGAATGATGCTCGTCGGCTTTGGCGCCCTGGGCGTCGCTCTGCGTCGCCGGGCCGCCGCGACGGCTTCCCTCGCGGCTTAAATCTCTCAGACATATCGGCGCTTAAAGGGGTCGCCGAAAGGCGGCCCTTTTCTGTTGCCGCGCGACACAGGTATTACACTGCCCTGGGGCGCCGCCGGAGGCGTCTGTGGAGGCAGTCGACTACAAGGGTAAGATCCCGGACGTACCGTTTCATAAGCGCGAAAATAAAGCCGTCTCGCTGCAAGTGCTGCGGAAATTGCTGAACAGGCAGGGTATTCATCTTGCTCTAGGTTTCAGCTCAGAGATTCCTCTCAACGCATGCCACAGTCCACAACGTCTTAGATACGCAAGCTCATGCGATCCGCCGACCCACCTTTCGCCGATTCCGGGCCGAGGCCCGCAAGGCATGGGCGGCGGCGACGCAAGCCGCATGAACTGGGGGGAGCGCATGGATCGATTTTCCCCGACGCGCGTTAAGCACCCGGTCTCACTTTGAGGAATCAGTGAATTGATTGCATTGCGGGTCGAATGTTACTTGATGGCATTCTCACTGTAACTAATATTGGGACTGGAAAAACTGAGATAGCCCACTTCTGGTTAATCTGGGTGATACGCACAGGCTGAGTCACGATAGTCCAAAGCGTGGTGATCTGGAATGATATCGAAATTGGATATAGTGTTGGGTGCTGAAATGTTAATCCTAGGAGGAGCCAGGGATGTCCGTCAATTCTCGCTACATTGGACTGTTTGACGCCCCCATGACGCCGACAAAGGTGGCATGGAACAATATCGCGGGCGGCGATTTCAACTCTGCGGCCAACTGGTCGCCTGGGACAGCGCCCGTTTCGACTATCGCAGCCAGCATCTTCAATGCCGGGACTTACACGGTCTACGTGCCCGTCGGCGAGAACGCCACGGCCCTGTCATTGGCCATCGGCAACGCCAACGCGACGCTGAGCCTCTTAGGGACCTTGGAGGTGGTGAACGGCATGACACTCGGCAAGGGCGCGCTCACTGGCGCCGGGACATTGATCGCCAATGTAACGAACTTAGCTGCAATCACCGCCAACGGCGGAATCCTCACCATCCGGGGGGGGCTGTCCGGAACAGGTACGGTCACGATCGCCAGCGGAGCCACGCTTGACCTGTCGGGGCCCGTGGCGAGCACGATCACATTCGCGGCTCCGGCGGGTGCAACCTCAACGCTCGTGTTCGAGACGGCGGTCACCTCCAAGGCCCTGATCGCCGGCTTCGGCGTCGGCGACGTGATCCATCTGGCCGGCTTCGCCGAGACCGCCTACACGATCCGTAATTTGAGTGTCGGGGCGTCGGTAGTGACGTTGGATGGCACACTCAACGGTGTAGCCCTTACAGACAGCTTCAAGCTCGCGGCGTCGGTGTTGCCGAGCCTCGTGGTGACCAGCGACGGGGCTGGCGGCACGAACATCACCCTGTCGCCTCCCCCTCCGCCTGTCCTGTTCTTCCAGCAGCGGACCGGCGATATCGCCACCTGGGTGGTCAGCGGGACCAGCATTCTCGACGGCGGCGACCTGGGTTCCCCGGGCGGGAGCTTCGTGGCCAAGGCCATCGGCGACTTCAACGGCGACAGGACGTCAGACGTGGCGTTCCAGGACGCCACTGGCCTAGTGGCCACCTGGCAGACCAACGGGAACTCTGTCACCGGCGGCGGCAATATCGGCAACCCCGGCCCGGGCTGGACGCTGATCGGCTCAGGCGACTTTAACGCCGACCGAAAGAGCGACCTGCTGTTTCAGAACACCAACGGAACCTACGCTACCTGGGATATAAACGGGACGGCGATCATCGGCGGCGGGACGCTGGGCGTGGCCACGGGCTATACGTTCAAGGCGATCGGCGACTTCAGCGGCGACGGCAAGAGCGACATCCTGTTCCAGAACAACGCCACCGGCGACTACGCCACCTGGCAGCTGAACGACACCAGCATCACCGGCGGCGGCGACATCGGCAATCCGGGTCCGGGCTGGACGTTCAAGGCTGTTGGCGACTTCAACGGCGACGGCAAGAGCGACATCCTGTTCGAGAACACGAACGGGACTTACGCCACCTGGGATTTGAATGGGACGGCGATCATTGGCGGAGGAACTCTGGGCAATCCTGGGGGGACCTTCGCCTTCGCCGGCGTCGCCGACCTTAATCAGGACGGCAAGAGCGACATCGTCTTCGTCGACGCCTCGGGGGCCTATGCCTCCTGGGCGATCAACGACACCGCGATCATCGCTGGCGGCGGCGTAATTGGAGCGCCCGGCGGGTCGTACGGCTTGCTGGCTCCCAACGGCCGAATCACGCCGGCAGCGCCCAACGCGGTGGCCGCCTTTACCCACGCCATGGCTGGGCTCGGAGGCTCAGCGACCACATCTCTGGACATGGCGACTCAGTCTTTCTCCAGAGTTTCTCCTACCCTGCTCTCGATAAATCGAGCCTGAGGCTGATAGGCGGGACGCCGAATTTGCCGAAAAGCACCGTGAACTAACGGCGAATCCGGAGGGGCGCGTCCCCCGGGCTCGCCTGACTGAGGCGGGCCAACTCGAGTATGGCCTCGTCAAGGCAGGCCTGGGCATTCCGCCCGGCGAGGTCGTGGTCGATTACCGTTCGAGTGGCGGCCGTCACGGCCTTCCGTGCGGCGGCCAGCTGCAGCGAGTCGGTGAAGTCCGGCGTCCGGGGCGTGACGGGTCGGCCGGGCGAGCCGGCCATGGCCGCCCTCAGGGCCGCCGCCATCTGCCGGCAGCCCTCGAACCCGTTCCGTCGGATCAGGAGGTAGGGCAGGATTTCGTCGGAGGCCGAGAGCAGGCGCGCGAGACGGTCGACCTCGGCCGCCGTCGGCGGATCACCCACCGCGAGAAAGATCGCCTGGCTGAAGCGATCGGTGTCGATGGTCATGTCCGTGCCGCCTCTCGCGATTCGGCGAGCGCCCGCCGATAGCACCGCTCCATCCCCTCCGCCATTCGCGCGACGGTGAAGAGGCGCTCATAGGCCGCGCGCGCCGCGCCGCCCATGGCGAGGAGCGCCGGCCGGTCGCGATCGAGCCGCAGGACCTCGGCGATGATCCGCTCAGCGACATCCGGCGTTTCCGGCCAGACGCGCCCCGACACATTATCCTCGATCACCTCGCCCAGCCCGCTGCCAGCCAGGGCCAGCACCGGGCGACGCGCCGCCATCGCCTCGATTCCGATCAAACCGAACGATTCGAACCGGCTGGGCGCCAGGAGCAAGTCGCAATCCACATAGGCGTCGTCGAGCGCTTCGCGATCGAGGTCTCCCAGGAACCGGACTCCGGCGCTCGTCAGATCAACCCCGCCGGCCGTCAGGTCATCTCGGACGGAATCGCTGAGCAGGCCGCCGACGAACCACAACTCGACGCCGCGGGACATACCGGCGAGCCCCATCGCCACCCTCGCGGCGATATCGAAGCCCTTCCGGAGCTCGAAGCGTCCGACGAACAGGACCCTCAGAGCCGCGCCCTGTACAGCCTGGCGCTCACGGTCCGCAGCCCGCGCCGCGCGGGTGATCAGTGGATCGGGGGTTCCGTGCGCGACCAGCTCGCATCGGTCGCGCACCTGTAGGCCATAGATCATTTCGACCGCGCCGATGATCGCCTCGCTGTTGGCCAGCAGCACCGGCGCCCGGCCCAGAACCGACTTCTCCGCGGCAATCACTCGATTGACCACAAAGTGTTCGAACAGCGGCCGCAGCGTCCACTCCGTCTTGAACGGCTTGGCCATGGCGAAGGTGGTGTGCAAGCTGACCACCACGGCCAGATCCTGGTCGTCTAGCACCCCCAGCCCTTCCAGGTCCCAGATCGGAAAGGAGAGCACCTGGAGCCCGAAAGATTTTAGATGATGGGTCTCGCGCCGGACCCGGGCCGCCCAATCGGCCACATCCGCGGGCACATCAAAGATCTCGCGCAGGGCCATGGCGCCGATTCCTTCGGCGCGTAGACGGTGTAGCCACAACCCACCCTCGAACGTCACGCTTTCCTCGCCGTCGCACCGGGTGATCACATGGACCTGGTGGCCCCGCGCGGCCAACCCGGCGGCCGCCAGGGCGGTCCATCGGGCGATGCCGGCCTCGTTTTGCGGGGGGTAGCCTTGGCTGACCAGCGCGATCCTCAGGCCTGTCCCGGCCTCGAAGGTCAGGAACGGCGGCGCCGGCGCAAGTGTTGGCGCGAGATCGCCCTTCGAGGCGGTGCGCTTTCGCGCGGCCTCGCCACCGTGGGCCAGTCCGCGCTCGAGATCCTGATCGAGGCTGTAGCGATGATCGTCGTCGATCCGGCCGTGGCGGTTGAGCCAGTCGTTGGCGGCAAGGATCTCGCTCCGGTATCGGTCCAGTTCCGCCGACGCCTCGGTGACGGATTGCGCCGCGCCATGGCGCATCACGAAGTAGCCCTTGCTCACCGCCGATGGATATAGGGTGCGCGCCACCCTCTGACCCGATCGGATATGGCTCGGAGCGAACTGGTGATAGACCATCGCGGCCGGCTCGTAGGCGACGCGCCAGCCGGCATCGACCAGCCGCAGACAGACATCGGTCTCGTCGAGCAGATAGGCGAAGGTGTGGTCGAAACCACCGATCGCCCGCAGCGCTGCGGCGCGAAAGGCCGAATTGGTGCCCAGGAGGCTGGGGTAGTAGGCCGAGCCTGGACGACACAAGGGGCGCTCGTCGAACAGATTGGAAACATTGAAGGCGTTGCCAAATCGGTCGCAGACGGTCTTGCGGACCTGCCAACAAACACCGGTATTGTCGATCGTGAAGCCCCCGACGCCTGCAACCCTGGGGTCGCGGAAACCTTCGCTCAGCTCGGCGAGCCAGCGGGGATGCGGCGCCGCGTCGTCGTCGATGAACGCGATGATCTCTCCGGCGGCCATACCGATGCCGACGTTTCGCGACACCGCCAGATTGGCCTGCGCGCAACGGCCCCGCTTGATGCGGCCCTCCCACCGGTCGAGAACCGCCTCGGTGCCGTCGGTTGACGGGCCGTTGACCACGATCACCTCCAGTGAAGGGTAGTCGAGACCTTGGAGCGCCCTCAGTGCGTCCTCCAGGTGGCCAGCGCGGTTGAGGGTGTTGATGACCACCGAGATGGTAGGCGTGAAGGCGTCGTTCACCGGCGGGCCTCCATTAGCGTTAGGAACGGCCCGTTGCGCTGCGAGAATCGCTCGTCGGCGATCATTCGCGCGGCGATCGCATCGCAGGTGGCGCAGGCGCGAAGCAGGGCCAGCACGTCGTGGTGCGAAAGATGCGCGTCGCGCCACAATACATAACCAAGGGCCTCGATATCCGCCACGCAGGGCGCTTCCCCCATCGGGCCCGACACCGCCCCCGCGGCCACGGGAGCGTCGCCGCTGTGACCCTGGCGGCCAGCGACGAAGGCCAGATGCGCCGCCACGTCCGCGGTCCGCGCGCCGAGCGTAAGGGCGTCGCGATAGCCGATCTCCGCCTCGCCGAAGCGGCCTTGCTCCTTGCACATGTGCGCATGCTGAATGCGATAACCAAAGTGAAGCGGGTAGATCGCCAGGGCGCGCTCATAGGCGCGCTCGGCGGCCTCCCACCGCCCGGCATCGCGTGCGGCGTCCGCCTCCGCGGTCAGATTGCGGAATTCCTCGTCCTGCGCGGCCGCCTTGAAGGTGAGGGCGAGCCTTTCCTGGCGCGTTCGCCCAAGCCGCCAGGCCGAGCGACCCGCGACGGTCTGATCCGGGGCGTCGATAGATGCGGCCTTGTCCGTTGCCGGCGCGGCCCCGCCGAGGGGATGAAGGCGACCAGCCTCTCTCTTCAAAACGTTTGCCCTTTTCGCCGTCGTCGCCCATCGGAAGGCCGCCGAATATAGTCCTCGAAGCGTAGCCATGGCCACGCTTCACAAACCGCGCTGAATGATCAGCCCTACAGACGTCACCGCATAGCCCTCCACCGCCAGTTTCAGGTGCGGCTCGACACGGTAGGGGGCGACATCGACATAGCGGTCCATGGGCGCGAGGCCCGGCTCGAGGTCGAAGGTCGCGACCTTGTGTCCGCGGGCTGTCAGCCGCTCGGCCATGGCCTCGAGGTCGCGTCGGCGGAACAACACCGTGCCGCCGGTCTCCACCGTGTGATCGTTGGAGCTGACGTTGTATTCGGTGGTGTGCACCGCCCACCCGCCCGGCC
This sequence comes from Caulobacteraceae bacterium, assembly GCA_043784385.1. Taxonomy (GTDB): domain Bacteria; phylum Pseudomonadota; class Alphaproteobacteria; order Caulobacterales; family Caulobacteraceae; genus Acaudatibacter. Next base: position 6,470 of record JAYVYH010000306.1, read on the forward strand.
GCAGGCAGTCCAGAGCCGCCTCAATGAAATCCACGCCCCGGGCGATCGAACCCAGATGCTCGAGGGCGCAGGCCGACCAGCAGAAATCGAAGTCGCGAAAATCGTCCGGGACGGCGTTCATGTCACATTCCCGGAACGCGACCTTGGCGGCGAAGGTTTCCGGCGAGCAGATGGCGTCATGGCGCAAGGTCTCCAGCCCCCAGGCGTGCTGCGCCGTCTGGCTCCAGCCAAGGGCGGCCGCTTCCGTGGCGGCCATGTCGGTGGCCAGGACCCGGCAGCCCTCCGCGGCGAATAGGGCGGTCAGCGGCTCGCGGCCCACGCCGAAACCGAGGCCGCAGGCGTCGGGACCTAGGGAGCCTCGCTCCCACAACGCCTGGCAGATGAAGACATGCTCCCACAGCTTGCGATGATAACGTAGGGGCTGCGCCAGACGCCGGGCCCAATGGGAGAACCAAGGCTGGTCGAAGCTCTCCTGCCGGCACAGGGTCGAACATGGAAAGGCGGCCGACGCCGGGTCGCCAGGATGGGCGGCGGGCCGCCCCAGCCATAGCGCCGTTGGGGGCAGGGTTAGCTGGCTGAGCAGAACCCGACTTTCCCGCTGAAGAACATCGACCTGCCGGGAAAGGTGGTCGAGCCGATCCGCGTTGGCGCGCGTGGACGCGGCGACGGCGTCAAGCTGGTCTTTCAAATCGTTCTGCGAAAGAGCGACGCCGTCCAACCGGCCGGTCAGTTCGCGCCACAGCCGGCTCAGTCGCTCGAAGCCGAATAATGTCCGGATCACCTGCAAGGACCCTCCGGCGACTCTGGCAGGGGCGAGATCTCCACGCCCAGGAAGCGCACCTCTCCATGGAACGCGGCTCCCTGCAGCCAAAGCCGCGCCTGAGCCAGATCGCCGGCCGCGAAGGTGTGGTCGATGACGATGGCATGGTGACCGGGAACCCCGGCGGGCAATGCGACGGTGGCGTAGTCGGGTTCGGCGCCGAACTGCGCCGCGAGCCGACGCCGGGCAGCTTCAGGGCAGAGTTCCAAGATCACCTTCGCGCGCCAACAGCCGGGGGCCAGGGTCACATAGGGGCCGAAGGCGACAAAACGCGGCGGACCCGTGAGATCGATGACTGGCGGGCACGGCTGAGCCAAGTCGGACAGAAACCGCTCGCGCTCCCAGAAAGCGGCTTCGCGGCCGCTCATCGATAGAGCAGGCCGAAAAAAGCGCACTGGTTTCCGCGGCTCAACGGGTTGCGGCCCGCAGGGCGAATGGTGACCCGCCCCTCCGCCTGGCCGGGCGCGCCCGACACCAGCCGCTCGGGTTTGACAAATGAAAACCAGCTGTGGAGATCCACGAGACGGTTCTCGCCACCAAGTCCCAATTCGACGATCGCCGACCACGGATGATTGGCCAGTATCGGCATGGCGACCCGCGCGCCGGGGGGAACGGCGACCGCCATCGACCAGTCCCCATCACAGATCAGGTGATCCTCGGCCACGGCCAGGACGCTCTCGCAGCGCACCTGGTCGTCGTCAAAAGCGAGAAAGGACATGTGGGTCTTTCGGTAATCCGCCGGATCGAGCCGCTGGCCGCCGATGGGCCCGGCCGTCTTTCGGGCGGCGATGAAGTAGTCGTAGCCGCTCTCGGGATATTCCCGGCCGACCTGAGCCACGCGAATCTCGAAACCGGCGTCCTCCACCAGCACGCACCACTCCGACGGACCCAGGAAATAGGGGTGTTCGGGATTGGCTTCCCAGCCGAACGGCACGGCCATCAGCAGGGCGCCGCCAGGCTTCAGAATGCGCCAAAGGCCCGCGAAGGTCGTGGCCAGATCGAAGCTATGTTCCAGGCAATGGGAGGAGAATACGGCGTCGAAGCTGGCGTCGTCATAGGCAAACTGGTCGTTGAAACCGGTGACGAATTTCGTCCCGTCGAACCCAAGATCCCGCGCCACGGCGGCCGATGACGCCACGCTGTCCGGATCCACATCCATATACCAGTAGTCGAAACCGCGATCCTTGAAGAACCGGATCAGGCCAGGCCAGAGATTGCCGCCGCCCACGTCCAGGATCCTGGCTCCATCCGGAACGAATCGCGCCGCTTCGCGCCAGCGATCCATATACGCCCGCTTGCGCGCCTCGATATGAGCGCCGTGATCTCCGCCCTGTGCGACAAGGTTGCTCATCCAACGCGCCGTCATCTCCGCTTGGCGGCGACCAAAGTCTTCCCGCTCACCCATGGGCCGGCTCCTCGCGAGCCATCTCTTCGATACGCCGCTCATCCTCACAGAGGGCGGCGTAGATCTCCGTCGCCACCGCGATGTCGGGGAAATATTTCGCGCGACCCCGCTCGATGATTATGGCGTCTGCGCAGGTGCTCTCGATGAAGTGCAGGTCGTGCGATGCGATCACGAACGCCCGGTCGCCACGCCTCTCGAAGAGTTCTTCCTCGCACCGTCTTCGGAACAACGCATCCCCCACCGAGATGACCTCGTCTATGAGATAACAGTCGAATTCAATTGCCAGCGACAGCCCGAAGGCTAGGCGGGCGCGCATACCGGATGAATAGTATTTCACCGGCATGGTGAGCGCGTCGCCCAGCTCGGCGAAATCCTCCACGCGGTCGATCAGGGCGGCAGCCGGGCGATCATAGATCCGGGCGATGAAGCGGATGTTGTCCATTCCGGTCATGCCGCCCTGAAAGGCGCCGTTGAAGCCGAGTGGCCAGGACGCGCTCATGTCCCAGCGCACATTGCCCGCGGTAGGCCACAGCACGCCACCGAGAATTTTCAACAGCGTGGATTTTCCCTGGCCGTTACGGCCAAGCACGGCCAGACGGCCGCGTCTCGCCAAGGTGAAGGAAAGGTCGCTGAACAGCACGCGCCGGTCGCCATGACGCAAGTAGTGCTTCGTCAGGCCGTGGACCGTGAGCATCAGCGCACCGTGAGCGAGAGTGTCATGACTGCCGGTGTTCCCTCAGCCCGGCGATCACCAGGGAGACCGTGCCATAGGCCAGCAGAGCCGAGACCAGCGTCATCAGGATGGCTAGGAAGCGGCGGGGCTCCACAGCCTTGTCCGGCAGGTTCGGGCTCACCACCCTTTCAAGGTAAAGCTGCTTGCGGCGGGCGTCCATCCGGGCGGCCTCGAGGGTCGTGACCGCGGCCGCCAGCGATCGCTCCGCGAAATCGCGCTCAAGGACCAGACGCTCATATTCGCCGATCTGCGGGGCCAGGGAGTTGGCCTCCCCGGCGACCCTTGACCGCTCCAGCTCGATTTGACCCGAATAGGCCTGGATGCGGCGATCCAGCACCGGCAGCTGTGGGCTCTCCGGGGCCGCGGCCGAGAGGCTGGCGCGTTCGGCACGCAGGGTGGCCAGGTCGCTTTCCAGCTTGCCCACCAGGTCCAGGCCCGCGAGCGACGACTTGGCCGGGTCGATCAGCCGCTCGCGATTGCGAAAAGCGGTCAGGGCGGC
>JAYVYH010000307.1:0-10080 GCA_043784385.1 Caulobacteraceae bacterium
ACACAGACACCCCCACCGAGTATCTGAAGAGTGTCGAGGCCCGGCGAAAGAGCGCTGATCTGAGCTTCTCGGTGGGCATGGTGATCGGCAAGGATGCCGTACTGACGGACGTGGCGTGGGATGGACCCGCCTTCAAGGCTGGCCTCACCGAAGGTACTCAGATCGTGGCCGTCAATGGCGAGACCTACGCCGCCGAGGACATGAAACAGGCCATCCGCATGGCCAAGGGTGGAACCGCCCCGATCGAACTGCTGGTCAAGGACAAGGACACGTTCCGGACGGTGCGCATCGACTACCACGATGGCCTTCGCTATCCGCGCCTGGAGCGGCTCGCCGGGCCGTTGGCGAGCCTTGATGAGATCCTCAGGCCTCTGAAGTAGAGCGGTCGCAACTTGGGCGGCGGACCACGCTAGACGGGAAGCGGGTTGAACTCGCCGTTGTCTAGATCGGGCAGCTTCATCCGGCCGTCATCCAGTTGACCTCGCCCGGCCGTATCGCGACCTCGGAACCGACGCTGTCGCGATGGGTGATCTCGCCTTCGAACAGATAGCTTACCGTCGAAAGTCCGATATGCGGATGCGGGCGAACGTCGGCCGACTTCGGGAATTCCGGCGCGAATCGCGCGGGGCCGAAGTGGTCGAAAATCACAAAGGGCTCGACCATCCGTCGCGCGATCTAAGGCAGGACGCGTCCGACGGTGAAGCCGCCAAGGTCGTGTTGATGCGGTTTGAGAACGAGGTTGATGATCAGATGGCTCCACGAGGCGAGATGGTCGCCATAAACGGGCCGACGAGGCTTAGCGGCACGGCGGTAGTGTTCTTCACAGCCCGCACCACGATTTTGCTTTCTATGTTGGAGACCAGCCCCAGAGACAGGATCCGGTCGCGTAGGAAGTCGTCAAAGGTGTGCATGTCACGCGTTACGATGCGCAATTCATAGTCGGCGGCGCCGGTCACCGTCGCGCACTGCACAACCTCGGCCCATCGCAGCACCGCCTGTTCGAAGATTTCGAGATTTTGCTTTGTGGGCAGTGACAATTTTACGGTGCAATACACCTCGAAGTTAAGACCAAGCTTTTCTCGATCGAGTATGGTCACACGGCGCTGGATGATGCCGTCATCCTCCAGTTTCTTGATCCTCCGCCAGCAGGGGCTGGACGACAGTCCCACCCGCTCGGCGATCTCGGCGACGGAGAGGCTGGCGTCCTGTTGCACCAGGTCCAGGATGCGCGCGCCAACGGCGTCCAAAGCTTCAGACAAAATACACCCCTAATTGGCGACATCGCCCATCTTTCATTCCAACCTATCCGGGACTCTGGGCACAAATTTGGCAAGCCTTGTTCTGGATTTCTCTATAATATTGCTGGGTCCGGTCGGGGGGTGATCAAGGGAGTTTCGAATGCGGCACGCCACGGTCACTCTTGACGACAAATTCTCGCTCGAAACGGGCCGCGTCTTCATCACCGGCGTCCAGGCCCTGCTGCGGGTGATGCTCGATCAGGCCCGCCGCGACGCGCGGAGCGGGCTGAGCACCGCCGGCTTCGTGTCAGGCTATCGGGGATCGCCGTTGGGCGGTCTGGACCAGCAGGCGGCGCGGGCCGCCAAGGCCCTGGCCGAGCGCCACATCCTGTTCAAGGAAGCCATCAACGAAGACCTGGGCGCCACGGCGGTGTGGGGGACGCAGCAGGCCAACCTGTTTCCGGGCGCGCTGTACGACGGCGTGTTCGGCCTCTGGTATGGCAAGGCCCCGGGCGTCGACCGGACCGGCGACGTCTTCAAGCACGCCAATTTCGCCGGCACCTGGGGGCAGGGCGGTGTCCTGGCGGTGGCTGGCGATGACCATGCCTGCAAATCCTCCACTCTGCCGTCTCAGTCGGAATATGCGTTCCAGGATTTCGAAATGCCGGTGCTGGCCCCGGCCGATGTCCAGGAGGTGCTGGACTACGGCCTGCTAGGCTACGGCATGTCGCGGTTCTCGGGCCTCTGGGTCGGATTGATCGCCCTGGCCGATACCATGGACTCCGGGGCTACCATTGCGGTGGGACCTGATCGCGGCGCCTTCGTCCTGCCGGACCACTTCCCGTTTCCGGCCGGTGGGGTGGGCATCCGGCTGAAGGACCAGCCAATGGACAAGGAGCGGCGGCTTCGCCTGCACAAACTGCCGGCCGCGCTGGCCTTCGCCCGCGCCAATGGCATCGACCGCACCGTTCTCACCTCCCATCGGCCGCGCCTGGGCATCGCCGCCCACGGCCAGGCCTGGGCCGATGTGATGGAGGCTTTCTCTGCCATGGGGATCAGCCTGGCCGAAGCCGCCGACCTCGGCGTCTCGCTTTACAAGGTCGGCATGCCCTGGCCGCTGGAGCCCACTGGGTTGCGCGCCTTCGCCGCCGGGCTGGAGACGCTGATGGTGGTCGAGCACAAGCGCCCGCTGCTTGAGACCCAGGCTCGCGCAGCGCTCTATGACCTGCCCGCCCACGCCCATCCTCGGGTGATCGGCAAGATCGACGAACAGGGCGCGCCGCTGCTGTCGCAACTCGGCGCGCTGTCGGTGGCCGATATCGCGCTGGCCATAGCAGACCGACTGCCACCCGGACCGCACATGGAGCGGGTCTATGGCTATCTTAACCGAGTCTCGGCGGCCGGCATGGCGGCGGTGACTCTGGCGGCCGACCAGATCCGCAAGCCGTTCTTCTGCTCGGGATGTCCGCACAACACTTCGACCCGCTTGCCCGAGGGTTCCCGCGCCCTTGCGGGTATCGGCTGCCACTACATGGCCAGCTTTTCCGACCCGAGCACCGACCTGACCAGCCAGATGGGCGGCGAGGGGCTGAGCTGGGCCGGCGCGTCTCCGTTCACTTCCGAGGGGCATGTGTTCGTCAATCTCGGCGACGGCACTTACAACCACTCCGGTTCCCTGGCCATTCGCGGATCGGTCGCGATGAGATCGCACATCACCTACAAGCTGTTGTTCAATGACGCTGTGGCGATGACCGGCGGCCAGGCGGCCGACAGCGGCTTCACCGTTCCGCAGATCACCCGCCAGCTTGCCGCCGAGGGCGTGGCCAAAACCGTGATCGTGGCCGACGACACCGCCCGCTATGAAGGCGTCAAGGGCTTGGCGGACGGCGTGACGGTGCGGCATCGAACCGATTTGATTACGGTGCAGGAAGAATTGCGCGACACCCCCGGGGTCACGGTGCTGATCTACGATCAGGTCTGCGCCAGCGAAAAGCGCCGCCGCCGCAAGCGCGGAACCTTGGCCCAGGCTCCGCGCCGGGTATTCATCAACCCGCTGGTCTGCGAAGGCTGCGGCGATTGCTCGCGCGCCTCCAACTGCGTGTCCGTTGAGCCGTTGGACACCGAATACGGCCGCAAGCGGCGGATCGACCAGTCGACCTGCAACCAGGACTATTCCTGTGTGGACGGTTTCTGTCCGTCCTTCGTCACCCTGGAGGGCGCCGCCAACGCCCAGGCCAAGCCGCTCCCCGCCCTGACCGCTGACTCCACGCCCCTGCCGGACATTCAGGCCTTCACCGGCGTCCGCAACATCGTCTTCACCGGCATTGGCGGCACCGGGGTCACCACCACCGCCTCGATCCTGGCCATGGCTGCGCACATCGACGGCGTCGCCGCGTCGGTGGTCGACATGACCGGCCTTGCCCAGAAGGGCGGCTCGGTGTTCAGCCACGTGAGGATTGGCGACACCGAAGAGGCTCCGGTCGGCGGCCGGGTGCCGGCCGCCAGCGCCCATGTACTGATCGCCTGCGACCTGCTGGTCGCCGCGGGTCCGGACGCCCTTGCGCTTTATGCCAAGGACCGCACGGTCGCCTGCGGCAACGCCGACCTGCAACCCACCGCCGATTTCGTGGTCAATCGCGACGTGCGCTTCGACGCCCCCGCCATGGCCCGGCGTCTGGCGTCGGCGTGCAAGAGCTATGACGGCTGCGCGGCTGCCGAGCTCGCCGAACGGCGGTTCGGCGACACCCTCTACGCTAATATGATCATGCTGGGCTTCGCCTGGCAGAAGGGTCTGGTGCCGGTCTCCAGCCGTGCCCTCTACCGCGCCATCACCCTCAATGGCGTGGCCGCCGAACTGAACCTCCAGGCTTTCGAGGCCGGCCGTATCGCCGCCCACGATCCGGCCTCACGTACGCCGAATCAACCGGCGATGAGCCCGGAAATCCTGTCCCTCGATGACCTGATCGCCCGCCGCGCCGCCGACCTGACCGCCTATCAGGACGCCGCCTATGCCCGTCGCTACCAGGATCGGGTCGCCGCGGTGAGAGCTGCAGAGTCGCCACTGGGCGGCGAAGCCCTGACCCGGGCGGCGGCCATCAATCTCTACAAGCTGATGGCCTATAAGGACGAGTACGAGGTCGCCCGGCTGTATGCGGATGGCCGGTTCGCCGGCGAGCTTGGCCAGACCTTCACCGGTGGCAAGCTCAAGGTCTGGCTGGCTCCGCCGCTGATCGCCGCCAAGGATCGCAATGGTCGACCCCGGAAGATGGCCTTCGGCGGCTGGATGCTCGAACTGGGTTTCCCATTGTTGGCCAGGCTCAAAGGCCTGCGCGGCGGCGCCTTCGATATCTTCGGAGCCAGCGCGGAACGGCGCATGGAGCGTGGCCTGATCGCCCACTACGAAGCCGCCTTGGACCGTCTCACCGCCGGCCTGTCCGCCAAACGCCTGCCGCTGGCGGTCAAGATTGCCGAGGTCCCGAGCGAAATGCGCGGCTTCGGTCATGTGAAGGACGCCGCCGTCGAGACCGCCAAGGCCGTCGAAGCGGCGCTATGGGCAAAGTGGGGCTGACACCGGCCTCCCTAATCGCTAGTCAGGCGGCATGGATTTCGACTTCGACGCGGCGGTGGTGGGGGCGGGCGCCGTGGGACTGGCGTGCGGCTACGCCCTTGCCAAACGCGGTCTCTCGGTTGTCGTTCTGGAAAAGGAACGGGCGATTGGTCAGGGGGTCTCCTCCCGCAATTCCGAGGTAGTCCACGCTGGCCTCTACTATCCGACCGGCTCGCTGAAGGCCCGGTTTTGCGTCGAGGGACGCCGCACGCTCTATGCGTTTCTCGACAGCCACAAGGTCGCCTACGACAAGTGCGGCAAGCTAGTGGTGGCCAGCGAACTCGAACAGGTCGACCGGCTGGACGGAATTCTGGCGCAAGCCCTCGCCAATGACGTCGAGGGCTTGTCCCTGATCGACGGATCGGCGGCCGTCGCCTTGGAACCCGCCCTGCGCGCCGAGGCGGCCCTCGTATCGCCCGAAAGCGGCGTGTTCGACAGCCACGGCTATATGCTGGCCCTGCAGGGCGAGATCGAGGATCGCGGCGGCGCGGTGGTCTTCGCGACATCTTTCGAGGGTGCCAGGCCGCTGGAGCGTGGCGGCTTCGAAATCCGGGCTGGCGGCGAGTCACCCGCGACCTTGACGACGCGCCTGCTGGTAACCGCTCCCGGTCTCTCGGCCCAGTTGGTGGCTGGTAGTATCGAGGGATTCCCGGCCGCGCTGATCCCGGCCCTGCACTATGGCAAGGGTGTCTATTTCCGGCTGCGAGGCCCCGCGCCCTTCAGCCGCCTGATCTATCCGCCTCCGATCCCCGGGGCGTTAGGCACCCACTATCGCCGGGACCTCGGCCGCCAGGCCGTGTTCGGGCCCGATCTCGCCTATGTCGATAGCGAGGACTACACCGTTGATCCGGCCCGCGCGGAGAGTTTCTACACCTATATCCGCCATTTCTGGCCGGGTCTGCCCGACGATAGCCTCGACCCCGACTACGCCGGCCTGAGGCCCAAGATCCACGGCCCTAGCGAGGTCCAGCCCGACTTTCGGCTCGACGGCGGCGAGGTTCACGGCCTGCATGGCCTGATGGCCCTATTCGGCATCGAGAGTCCAGGTTTGACTTCGTCCCTGGCCATCGGCGAAGCCGTGGCCGAGCGTTTGATGGGCGATGGATGAGGCTTGAAGGCGCCCGCCCCAGGCCGTATAGACGCTCCTCCCGCGCGCGGGCCCCCAAACGCTGATGGGGCTGGGTAGCTCAGATGGTTAGAGCGGTGGATTCATAACCCACAGGTCGGCGGTTCGATCCCGCCCCCAGCTACCACGGATTTCGCGGGTGGTTCAGGCCTGGAACCTAGCTTGACGCGGGCGACGACGGCGCGCCTGCTGAAATTCAGCCGTCGCCCCGGAGCGAGCCGATGAATCCTATCACACTGTTTGCCGCTCTGGCGCTCGCCATACCGGGCGGCCTAGTTCTGCAATTCGTCAACCCCCCGCTGGGCGTGGTTCTGATTGTTGCGGCCGTCCTGGTCGCGCTCTCCCTCAAGGTCGCCAACACCTGGCAAAAGTTCGTTGTGCTGCGGGCGGGCAACCTGCAGGGCGTCAAGGGACCGGGACTGTTCTGGATCCTGCCGATCTTCGACAGTGTGGTCGCCATCATCGATGAGCGTATCCAAACCACCGGCTTCAACGCCGAGCGCGCCCTGACCCGTGACACCGTGCCGGTCAATGTCGATGCGATCATCTTCTGGCGGGTGCACGACGCGCGCCAGGCCGCCCTGGAGATCACCGACTATCGCACGGCCATCGACAGGGTCGCTCAGACGTCGCTGCGCGAAATGATCGGCTCGTCGATGCTGGCCGACCTGCTGTCCGACCGTCAGACCGCAGATGCGCGGCTGCGCGACACCATCGGCGCCAAGACCGAGGCGTGGGGGGTCACGGTGATCAGTGTCGAGATTCGCGACGTGGCTATTCCCGAGGCCCTGCAGGACGCCATGTCCCGCCAGGCTCAGGCGGAACGCGAGAAACAGGCCCGAGTGATTCTGGGCTCCGCCGAGGTTGAGATCGCCGCCCAGTTCCTCAAAGCCGCCGAGACCTACGAGGGCAATCCCGCGGCCCTGCAGCTGCGGGCGATGAACATCATTTACGAGACGACCAAGGAGCGTGGCGCCACCATCCTGATGCCCACGGCGATGGTCGACGCGATGAACCCGGCCATGGCCATGGCCGTGGCGTCCCAGCTGAAGAAGGATGGATGAAGGGCGAGCCGCGTCGTTGGCCGGCTTGTCAGCAACATCCAATCAGGCCGATGCTGCGGGCAGGAAACGCGGACATGAAGGCCGAACATGACAATGAATACCGTCTCAATGGTCGTATTGGCCACCGTGATCGGCGGCGCGGCGATGGCCCGAACGATCGAGGTGAATCCCGGGCCTCAGGCTCAGGAGCAGCTCCAGACGGCGCTGATCGGCGCCAAGCCCGGCGACGTGGTTCGCCTGGCCCCGGGCCGTTTCGACCTCACCGACGGGCACTCCCTGGACGTCGCTCGGGTGACGGTCATCGGCGCCGGACTCGACAAGACCGTGCTCGCCTTCGATCACCAGAAAGGCGAGGCCGAGGGCCTCTTGATCACCTCCAACCAGGTGGTGGTGCGCGATCTGGCTATCGAGAACGCCCGCGCCAATGGGGTTAAGTCCAAGGGGGTCGATCAGATCAGCCTGATCAATCTCCGCGCGGTGTGGACGGGCAGCCCGAAGGCCACAGATGGCTCCTACGGCGTTTATCCAGCCTGACTATGGATTGCGTGGCATCAGGGAGCGGGCTAGCTTCCGGCATCGCACCGGCGAAGATCGGCGGCGAGTTTGGAGAAGACCATGGACTATGCGGGCCGCGATTGCTGTGACGCCGACAGCCACATCATGGAGACCACCGACTGGGTCACCCGGTTCGCCGACCCGGATATCCGCGATCGGTTGCCGCCGCTGGCCCTGGGCGCGGCGGGCAACGCCACCCTGGAGTTCATCCGCAAGGCGGAGGCCCGCATTCAGGACCCGGCCCGCACCGCGGCAATCGACCACAATGTGATTGCCGGACCCAAGGGCTGGGCGGCCTATGGGGCCTTCGACGTCGCCGAGCGCGGACGCGCGTTGGACGACCTGGGTTTCCGCCGCCAGCTGGTGTTCTCAACCTTCGCCGGCACCCAGTATCTGAACGCCACCGACCCTGACCTGCTCTACGGCGGCATCCGCGCGCACAATCGTGCGATGGCGCATTTCTGTGGCCAGGACTCCCGGCTAATCGGCGTGGGTCAGGTCTCGCTGAACGATCCGGCGCGCGCGCTGGCCGAGGTCGAGGAAGGTTTGCGGCTCGGTATCGGAGCCTTCTGGATGCCGTCCAGCCCGGCCGGCGAGGCCTCCCCCGGCCATGAAGACTTCGATCCGATCTGGCGGACCCTGGCGGACGCCAAGGTTCCGTTCATGCTGCATATCGGCTCGGCGGGCCGTGTCCTGCCCAAAGCCTATGAGAACAACGGCAAGCCGCGTCCGTCCGACCTGCTGGGCGGCGGCGAGAACCTGCGGGTCAAGGATTATATGGTCCTGCCGTTCGCGCCGCAGATGTTCCTGAGCGCGCTGGTGTTCGACGGCATGTTCGAACGCTTTCCCGAACTGCGCGGCGGGGTGATCGAACTGGGGGCTGGCTGGGTTCCCGATTTTCTGCGTCGGCTGGACATGGCCCAGAAGGTGTTCCGGAAGAGTGACGTCACCGTCGCCTCTCTGACCATGAAACCGTCGGACTATATCCGGCGCGCCGTTCGCTTCACGCCGTTTCCTGGCGAGGATGTCGGCCAGATGATCCGCGACGCGGGTCCGGAGCTCTTCCTGTTTTCCAGCGACTATCCGCACCCCGAGGGCACCGACGATCCGATCGGCCGCTTCGAGCGCACCTTCGCGGGTCTGGACGAGGACGCCAAGGCCGGTTTCTATCACCGTAACTTCGAACACATGATGGGCGAGGCCTAGCTGGTCGACGGACCATGTTTTGGTGGATTGGTGCTCACCGGTGGCGGCTCGGTCAGGATGGGCGTCGACAAGGCGACCGTGGATTGGTTGGGCGTCACGGCGATGGATCGGGTCGCAGCCCTCGCGGCGGCGGCCGGCGCGGCGCCGATCTTCTCCGTCGGGGGGCTTCCTTACGGTCTGCCGCATGTGGCCGATGAGACGCCAGGCGGGGGTCCGGTTGGAGGTATTCTCGCCGGCGCGGCCGTCCTGCGCGCGGCGGGCTGCGTGCGGGCGCTCGTCCTGGCCGTGGACGCCCCCACTTTGCGCCTGGAGGATATCCAGCCGCTGATCGCCAGCCCGGGCGCGGGGGCCGTATTCGAGGGGCTGCATCTTCCGATGGTTGTGGATTTGAGCGCGCTGCCGGTGGAGGCGCGGGCCGACTGGCCGATCGGTCGGCTGGTCGATCGGGCCGGGTTGAAGCGGCTGGAATGCGCTGACGCGGCTCGCCCGCGAATTCGCGGCGCCAACACGCCGTTGGAGCGCGAAGCCCTGCTTGATCGCTTGCGTGAACAGGAAGGCGCCTAGCAAGGCGGCGCGGTCTGATCGGATTTAAGGCGTTTGGGCGCGTTACGCCGTCTTGGGCGAGGAATCCCGTGCGGTGACGCCATGATGACCGACTAGTCCGGTTGGCATGCGCGTTCTCATTATCGATCCGGATTCCGCGCGGGCGACGCTGGTCGCCGAAGGACTGGCCGGCGTGGCGCCGCTCGAGGTGCGTCAGGCGGCGATCTTTGACGAAGCCGAGGCCGCGGCCTTCGCCCCCGATGTGGTGGTCGTCGCCGCCGAAAGTCCCGACCGCGACGTGATCGAGAGCCTTCGGGAAGCCGGGGTCGGCGAACTCCGCCCGGTGGTGATGTTCGTCGACCGATCAGAGCCGGGGCGCGCGGAGGAGGCCGTCCGGGCCGGCGTGGCCGCCTATGTGGTCGATGGCCTAGCTCCGGCCCGTGTGCGGAGCATCCTTGAGGTGGCGATGAGCCGGTTTCGGCTGATGCGTCAGCTTCGCGACGACCTGGATAAGGCCAAGAGCGACCTGGCCTCGCGCCGTACGATCGAACGGGCCAAGGCCTTGCTGATGAAGGAGCGCGGCCTGGAAGAGGAGGCGGCCTATCGCCTGCTGCGCAAGCTTTCGATGGATTCCGGCCGGCCCCTCGCGGCCATCGCCGCCGACTTTCTCGCCTTCGCGGGCCTGCTCAAGGGAGACGGAGCGTGACCAGCAAAGCGGAATTTCGGCTTGGGTTCGTGCCG
>JAYVYH010000308.1:0-6248 GCA_043784385.1 Caulobacteraceae bacterium
GCGCGCGATTTTGTTGACGCCTTATGACGCCCCCGGCGCCGCGTCGTAAAGAGCGCTTGGTCTCGGGCGAAGGTTTCTGATTTAAGCACCCTCGGAAACGTTACCCCGCACGAACCAAGAAGGCGCCCCGGACCATGGCCAATCCGATTTTCGAGACCATTCTCTATTCGGTCGAGGATGAGATCGCCACGATCACCCTCAATCGTCCCGAAAAGCTCAACGCTTTCACCGGTCGGATGATGGCGGACATGATCGCCGCCTTCGACGCCACCGACGCCGATGACGCGGTAAAGGCGGTCATTGTCACCGGCTCCGGACGGGCCTTTTGCGCCGGGGCCGATCTATCCGCCGGCGGCGAGACTTTCGATCATAGGGCCACGACCGAAACCACCAGGCTCGAGGCCCGCGTCGGCGGGGTGCAGCGCGATGGCGGCGGCCGTTTGACCTTGAGAATCTACGATAGCCTCAAGCCGGTAATCGCCGCCGTGAACGGACCCGCCGTGGGTATCGGCGTGACCATGCAGTTAGCCATGGACTTCCGCATGGCCTCCACCACCGCCCGGTTTGGTTTCGTGTTCGCCCGGCGCGGCATCAACCCGGAGGCCGCCTCGTCCTGGTTTCTGCCCAAATTGGTGGGGATCCAGACGGCGCTGGAATGGTGCTACACTGGCCGCGTGTTTCCGGCCCAGGAAGCCTTCGACAAAGGCCTGGTTCGCTCGCTGCATGCGCCAGAGGATTTGTTGGCCGATGCGCGCGCCCTGGCCCGGGAGATCATCGACAATACGGCGCCTGTCTCGGTTGCTTTGACCCGCCAAATGATTTGGCGGATGGCGGGGGCCGATCACCCGATGGAGGCGCACAAGGCCGACAGCCGGGCCATTCAGGCCAGGGGCGCTTCGGCTGATGCGCGGGAAGGCGTCACCTCCTTTCTCGAAAAGCGTCCCGCCGCCTACCCCAATCGCGTGTCAAAGGATTTGCCTGATATTTGGCCAAATTGGACTGACCGTAACTTCAGTTGATATCACCCAAAAGCGAAGTTTATGGCGTCACGCTGGCGATAACTGGTTAGCTATACATATTCACATCGCCACCTACTTTGGTGACTTGTTTTTGCTCGCGAATTTCCATAGACGTTGGCGCATCGATTCGTCAGTTCGATCGAGTGTATGCGTAAAAAGAGGAAAGTGAGCGTTCATCATGAGTGACACGTCTGAAATCATCGACTTAACCGCCGAAATTGTCGCGTCCTATGTGGAGAACAATAGTGTCTCGGCGATGGAAGTAGCCGCGCTGATCCAGAGTGTGCACCGCGCGCTGACTTCAGTGGCCTCTGGCATGGATGCCGTTGAAGCCGCGCCTAAGGAACCCGCCGTGCCGGTTCGCCGGTCGATCACCCCGGATTATTTGGTTTGCCTGGAAGACGGCCGAAAATTCAAGTCACTGAAGCGCCATCTGCGCACGAAGTACAATCTCAGCCCCGAAGACTATCGAGCCAAGTGGGGTTTGGCTAAGGACTACCCCATGGTGGCGCCCAACTATGCCAAAGCGCGGTCCGACCTCGCCAAGCAAATGGGCTTGGGCCAGGGCGGACGCCAGGCGCCCAAAGCCACCAAGCGCCGCTAGGCTAAAAACTTGAGACCGAATTGAGCGCATCCAGGCGGATGCGCTCAATCATCGAATACAAACCATTCGATCGTTGCTGCGACAACGCCGCGTTCAGGCCAAGCCGCCCGAGCGCGGTTTTGGTGTCGAAGCCGAGGATCTCTTCCCGCGCCCGCCCCGAATATAACCGCATCAGGATGGCGATCAGGCCGCGAACGATATGGGCGTCGGAGTCGCCGCGGAACCGCAAAATACCGCTCTCGACACGCTCGGTGACCAGCCAAACTTGGCTGGAGCATCCGCGCACCTTGTTCGACTCCGTTCGCTCGGACTCGTTCAGCGGGGCGAGTTCACGGCCAAGATCGATCACATACCGGTAGCGTTCTTCCCAATCCCCCAGCAGATCGAACTCTTCCTCAAGTTCGGCCAGGGCGGACTCGATCGGGGCGGGACGGACCTCGGGGGCGTTCATGGTCGGGCCTTAGGCCTAAATCCCTTGGCAGCGCAACATCGTGGCGCGACGACCTCGCCAGGGGACCCGCTCGGCTCCATACTGTGATGGTGACCGCCGACATACGCTCCGCTCCGCCCTCCGAGGCCCTCGCTCTGCTCGGGCATGAACTGCGCACGCCCCTCAACGCCCTGATCGGCTATGCGGACGCCATGCGGCGCCAGACCTTCGGGCCCCTGCCACCGCCGTATGACGAGCAGGCCGCGATCATCCACGGCGCGGCCCAACACCTGCTGAGCCTAGTCAACGATATGACCGACATCGCGCGCGCCGAGGCGGGGGTCTGGTCGAGCGCGCCGGAACAGTTCGATCCGCGAGTTCTGACGGATGAAGTTGTCACGCTCCTGAACCCCAGGGCGCTGAAGACCGGGGTGAGTCTGCGTACTGGCGGCCGAGACAGTATCGGAGATGTTTTAGCGGACCGCCGAGCCTTGACCCAGATACTGATCAATCTGGTCGACAACGCCCTGAAATTCACCGCCAATGGCGGTGAGGTTCGCATTGACCTGGCGAGAGAAGGCGGCGAACTGCGGCTCACCGTGGCCAACACGCGTCCGTGCGACGGCGTTCCCCCGGCCGCATCGGCAGTCGAGGGGATGGG
Organism: Caulobacteraceae bacterium; assembly: GCA_043784385.1. GTDB lineage: Bacteria > Pseudomonadota > Alphaproteobacteria > Caulobacterales > Caulobacteraceae > Acaudatibacter. The sequence goes on from JAYVYH010000308.1 coordinate 2,715, forward strand.
GTTGGGCCTGAGGTTGGTTCGCGCGCTCTGCTCCGGACATGGCGGATCGCTTACAATCGCCAACCTGGCCGAAGGCGCCTTCATGGCCATCGTTCGGCTGGCCGTATTTCCGGAAATCTGAGCCATGCAGCTATCGAGTGATATCTGGGTCTACGCCCTGATCCGCCGGGTGGAGCTCGGGGGATCTTTCGCCACCGTTGTGCGCAAGGGCGACGCGCGGGGCGGGGCGGTATTGGTCAAGACCATAAACCGCCGGAATGGCGAGGTCCGGCTTTGGGCCGAAGCCACCGGCCCGGAAGGAAACCCGGTATGGATGCGGCCGGTGATAAGCGAAAACGAGGCGGACCTGGACGCCTACATAGCCCGGGCGGCGCGGATCGATCCGGACATCTGGGTTGTGGAGGTCGAGGACGCCGAGGGCCGGCGCTTCCTGACGGAGACCGTGGAAGGCGGCTGAAGCCGCGGCGCCGAGACGGAAATTTGCCTAGTGGCGCCGCGCGGGGTATCGCCCGACGATGTTCAACTCTCCCGCCGCCGAAGCTGCCCGCAGGCGGACCTTCGCCATCATCAGCCATCCCGACGCCGGCAAAACCACCCTGACCGAAAACCTGTTGCTGGCGGGTGGGGCGATCCGCGCGGCCGGGGCCGTGCGCGCCCGCGGCGAACAACGCCGCACCCGGTCGGACTGGATGAAGATCGAGCGCGAGCGCGGTATCTCGGTCTCGGCCAGCGCCATGACCTTCGATCACGCCGGCCTGATGTTCAATCTGCTCGACACCCCCGGCCACGAGGACTTCTCGGAGGACACCTATCGGACGCTCACGGCCGCCGACGCGGCTATAATGGTGCTCGACGCCGCCCGGGGCATCGAGCCCCAGACCCTGAAGCTGTTCGAGGTCTGCCGGCTGCGCGACATTCCGATCATCACATTCATAAACAAGATGGACCGCGAGGCGATGGACCCCTTCGCCCTGCTCGACGAAATCGGCTCGAAACTGGCTCTGGATCCAGCCCCCCTATATTGGCCAGCCGGATCGGGAAATCGCTTCAAGGGCATGATCGACCTACGTCACGATGCCTTCCTGCCCTTCCACCGGGTGGCGGCGGGCGAGCAGGCCCAAACGCCTAGGCCGGTCCCGCTTTCTTCCAACGCCCTGGATTCGCTGTTGAACCCCGAGGAACAAGAGGAAGCCCGCGAAGGCGCCATGCTGGTCAAGGAGGCCTCAAAACCCTTCGACCCCCAGAGCTTCCTGGAAGGCCATATGACGCCGATCCTGTTCGGCTCGGCCCTGCGTCATTTCGGCGTCGACCAGTTGCTGGAGGGCCTTGGCGCCTACGCCCCGGCCCCCAAGCTGGTAGCCGCCCGCCGGAGCGGCGAGGAAACCCATATCGCCCCAGGCGACGAAGAGGTGTCGGGCTTCGTCTTCAAGATCCAGGCAAATATGGATCCCAATCACCGCGATCGGATCGCCTTCGTGCGCCTGACCAGCGGGCGCTTCACCCGGGGCATGAAACTCAAGGTCCAGAACACCGGCCGCCAGATGAGCGTCAACGCCCCGATCCTGTTCTTCGCCTCCGACCGGGAGCTCGCCGAGGAAGCCTTCGCTGGGGATGTGATCGGTATTCCCAACCACGGCGTGCTGCGGGTGGGGGATAGCCTGTCCCAGACCGGCCTGCTGCGCTTCGCCGGCCTGCCGAATTTCGCGCCGGAAATCCTGCGGCGTGTGCGGGTGACCGACCCGCTGAAAGCCAAACATCTGAAAAAGGCTCTGGAAGGCCTGGCCGAGGAAGGCGTTACCCAGCTGTTCCGCCCCACCCTGGGCTCGGACTTCGTGGTCGGCGCCGTTGGCCAGCTGCAGTTCGAGGTGATGGCCGACCGGCTGGGCGGCGAATATGCCCTGGATGTGGTGTTCGAGCCGGCGCCCTATTCAGAAGCCCGGTGGCTGTCCGGCGCCAAGGCGGACATTGAGGATTTCGCTAGCAAGCACCGCACCGCCATGGCTGTCGATATCGACGGCCAGCCGGTGTTCCTGGCCAAGTCGGCCTGGGAAATCGGCTATCTGTCCGAGCGCTTCCCTAAAGTCGGTTTCGAGCGGACCAGGGAGCGAGGCTAGGTGTCGGTCGACGAGGCCGTCTACGGCGCACCGCCGCCCGAACTGGCCGCCGTGTCGCCAGGCGCGCTCCAGGTTTCGCCACTTATTCCGGGCGCGAGGTCGATCGATGCCCTTGGCGACGCAACCCTGTCCCGCTTCGTCATTCTCGCTCCGCCGGGAACGCTTGAACGTCGCTATGCGCTGGCCCACGGGCTGCGCGCGTTGCGGGTCGGTGGCGAACTGGTTGCCCTGGCGCCCAAAACCAAAGGTGGCACGCGCCTGGCGAAGGAACTGGCCACCTTCGACGCGACCCCACGCGAGGACGCTCGTCGCCACCATCGCCTCTGTCGACTCGAACGCCCGGCCCACCCGGTCGGCCTGGAGGCTGCTATCGCCGCCGGCGCGGCGCGGCGCATTCCCGGCCTGGACCTCTGGTCGCAGCCGGGCGTGTTCAGCTGGGATCGGCTCGACCCGGGCACGGCCTTGCTGATAGAGCATGTGGGAGGCCTCGGCGGACGCGGCGCGGACCTGGGTTGCGGGATCGGCATATTAGGTCGCCGCGTGCTGGCAAGCGCCTCGGTCAACGAACTGATCTGCGCCGATATCGACCAGCGAGCCATCGACGCGGCGCGGCGCAATATCGCCGACCCGCGCGCGCGTTTCCCGCACCGCGACATTCGCCTGGGCGATCCGGAACTGGCCAACCTGGATTTCGTGATCATGAACCCACCGTTCCACGAAGGTGGCAACGAAAATCGCGGCCTCGGCCTAGCCTTCATCTCGGCGGCGGCCAACATGCTGCGCAAAGGCGGCGTCTGCCGCCTGGTGGCCAACATCGCCCTGCCCTACGAAGGCCGCCTCAACGCCGCGTTCGCCAAGGTGAACATCCTGGCCCAGGCCCAAGGCTACAAGGTCTACGAGGCCATCAAATGAAGCCCCCCACGATGCGCCTGGACCGCCTGCTGGCCAATCTCGGCTATGGGTCGCGGCGGGAGGTGGGCCAGATGGTTGCGGCGGGGCTGATCGTGCTGGATGGCGCCCGTCTGAGGGATCCTGGCGAGAGACTGCCGCTCACCCCGGATTTGCCAGACCGGATGCGCGTCGGCGGCGCGCCCATTGATCCACCGCCGCCGCTGACCCTGATGGTGCATAAGCCGCTGGGCGTGGTTTGTTCTCACCGCGAGCCTGGGCGCAGTGTCTACGAGCTGCTGCCCCAGCGCTGGCGCCGGCGTGAGCCGACCCTCTCCACGATTGGCCGATTGGATATCGACACCACGGGTCTGTTGCTGATCACCGACGATGGAGCGCTGCTGCATCGCGTGATTTCTCCGCGCGCCAAGGTACGTAAGCGCTATTTGGCCGTCCTTGATCGCCCCCTGTCGGGCCAGGAAGCCGCGATTTTCGCCGCTGGCGATCTGGTGTTGGAGGGCGACACCGAGGC
>JAYVYH010000309.1:0-8670 GCA_043784385.1 Caulobacteraceae bacterium
GCGACCATAGCCGCCCGTCGCCAGCACCACGGTCTGGGCGGAAAAGCGATGCATGGTGCCGTCATCGAGCTTCCAGGCGGTGACCCCCCGGCAGACACCCTCGTCCATGATCAGATCGAGGCCGAAATATTCGATGAAGAACTCGACGCTCTTGCTAAGCGCTTGGCCATACATGGTGTGCAGCATGGCGTGCCCGGTGCGGTCGGCCGCGGCACAGGTACGCTGGATCGGCGCCTCGCCATAATTCCTGGTCATGCCGCCGAAGGCGCGTTGGTAAATCTTGCCCTCCGGGGTGCGCGAAAAGGGTACGCCCCAGTGCTCAAGTTCATAGACCGCGGCCGGCGCGTTGCGCACGAGATACTCGATGGCGTCCTGGTCGCCCAGCCAGTCCGAACCCTTGACGGTGTCATACATGTGCCACCGCCAATCGTCCTGACCCATATTGCCAAGACTGGCTGAAATGCCGCCTTGGGCGGCCACGGTGTGCGAGCGGGTCGGGAACACCTTGGTGATGCAGGCAGTTTTCAGTCCGGCCGCGGCGCACCCCAGAGCCGCGCGCAGCCCGGAGCCGCCGGCCCCGACCACCACGACATCGAAGCGGTGGTCGATCACCTCATAGGACGCCATACTCAACTTCCCCCGCCGATCAAGGCCACTTTCAAAACACAGACAATCGTCAGCGCCATGCCACCCCAGCAGGCGAAGGCGTTGGCCATCAGCAGCAGGGCCTTGGTGGTCGGCTTGCCGATGTAATCTTCGATGATCACGGTCATGCCTACCTGCATGTGATAGAAGCTGACGGTCGCCAGCAGCAGCAGCAGTGCCGCGTTGACCGGCGAGCCGATCCACTGGATCGCGCCGGCATAGCCTCCGCGCGCCAGAGTCAGCGCCGACCACACGCCCCAGATCACCAGGAATATCAGCGCCACCGAGGTGACCCGTTCGCCGATGAAACGGCCAACCCCACTTTTAGCGGAGCCTAGACCCCGGGCGCGGCCCAAGGGCGTGCGATAGGCCGAGGATTTCGAATTGGCCGACATCTAGAGCGCCCCCGTCACGGCCGCGATCACCCAGACGGCGATAGAGGCGACAACTGCAAACACCATCGCGGCCCAGGCGCTCGCGCTGGCTTCGCCTCTGGCGTAGCCCTTGCCAAGGTCCCAGATCAGATGACGCAGGCCACCCGCCAAGTGGAGAAAAACCGCAACTGTGAAGCCAAACAGCACCAGTTTCCCGGGGAACGAGCCCAAAAGCCCCATGTACCGGTCATAGGTCTCCTCTCCGGAAACCAGCGCCAGCGCCCAGCCGGCCAGGAGGAAAATGCCTGCGTAGAGCGCTCCCCCGGTCACGCGCGTAAAGATCGACATGGCCATGGTCACATGCCATCGCCAAATCAACAGGTGTGGAGAAAGAGGGCGCTCCCGAGCGCCTGGTGAGGCTAAAGCCATCGAATTATATTGCCCGTGTGTATCTCTGGCATACGTTCTAGACCGTGCGCGGGATGTGTCAACGAAAGCGGGTTCCGCGCCGTGGCAAAAGCGTCACGCCAATCGTTCCGCCGCGCCGACCTCGAAGTCCTGCGTGATCCAAAATCCTAGTTCCGCCTCTTGCGATGCCGACAGGCCCAGGGTTTCCGCGATCGGGTGGCTCGCCGAAGGCGTGATGTCCACGACGGTCGGCGCGTGCAACAGTCCCGCGCCGGTCACCTTCAGGGTCTTCGGCGCGACGCTGACGATGGATTGGACCGAAGCCCGTCCGATCGACACCGGATCGCGTACCTGCTGAAGAAGAATTTGCGGCATCGACAGGCTGGGCCAGGGGGGCAGGTGGAAACCATCATGCTGGATAGGCGCTCCGCCGACAATTCCGCCGATCAGATCCCAGGCAGTCCGAATCATGGAAAACAAGTCCGGTGCGACCACGCCCGGACCCCCATAGCCGATAGCAACGAGGGGCTCCGTAACGGGCCGCCTGCCAGGACCGAAGACTGGAAAATGCTGGGCATTCAGAGTGACCGTGGCGTCGGCGTGGTCTCCGGTTTGCCGGTTTTCGAAGCCCGCCGTTGTCTTCGGATAGCCGTAGATTTCTCTTCCGCTGGCCATGGCCGATGGTGAATCCACGAAAAGGAAACTGGGCAGCCAATAGACCTGCCAGTCGGCCTCCTGTTTGATCCTGCCACCACGAACGGCTGTCCAGAACCCCACGTCCCATTCCCGCATCACGCCCTTGCTGGCGTCGATCGGGTCGGCCGAGCTCATGGTGTCGGCGTAGATCGACGTCATCAGCACATGATCGGTCAGGGCATGGAAAACCAGCTCACCTCTCGCGGGACGGTTGAGAACCGTGTCGCAGAATCTTTGTTGGGCGTTGCGGTCACCTTTGAGAAAAAGTCCCTGCATCAGGCAACCCTTGGCCCGATAGGGGGGCGAGCCAACGATATCGCCCGGCATGCGGATGAAGATGGGAAGCGTGGACGGCGGCATGGCAAGGCTCCGGTCGGGAATTACAGGCGATCGGCTACATCGGCGTGGATCTGGCGCGCCAGGGAGGCCTCGAAGCCAAGACCCTTTCCATCGGCGCGCTCGGCGGCGGCTTCAAGCCGCGCCAGGGTTCGCGCGCGTCTTTTCGAAGCTCCGATCACGGCCTTCACAATCGCCAGGCGAGGCCGGGCGATGGGAAACACCAGGGCGTATCGCTCAAGATCGCCAAGGTGACGGCGCACGAGACGTCGCGCGATTTGACGCTGGGCGATCGTGCCCCCGGTCGCCAAGACCAGGGCGCCGACCAGGGCCGGCGCGGAGAACGCCTCGGTGGAACTGTAGTTGGTGGGTGGCAGGGCGCGGCTGGTGTCCCCACACTGGATCGCCGCCGAGAGCGCTTCATCGATCTCGCCGAGACGCCAGGCTAGGCGGGCTCGAAGCCCCTGGCAGATATGGGTAGACTGCCGATCAGTGAGCCCTCGCAGGCGATCCTCGGCGGACGTTAGCCGCGCCCAGCCTTCGTGCGCCCGGTCCAACGCCAGCAGGGTCTGCGCGCTGGCGTAGTCGGCCCAGCCAACGTGGAGCAGCGATCCGCGCCCCAGCGCCCGCAAAGCCAGGGCATCAAAGTGCACAAGCGCCCGTTCGCCGTCCGCCTGAAGATGGGCGCCGATCCCACAGGTCGTTTCGATCACATCCATCAGATGGTGCTGCGGCCAGGCCGTGCAGATGGTCCTGGCCCTGTCCAGCGCTTCCTCTCCCGCGGCCCAACGGCAAAAAATGAAGTGGAGAATCGCCCGGGCGGTTAGGGCGAAAGCCGCGGGTCGCGGATCGGCCCCGGAGGCCATGCCTTCGCCCCTGTGGAGAATTCGGTTGGCCGTGCCCGTCATCCGGGCCAGGCCGAGCACATAGCCCAGGGCGCTCAGGCCTCGGCCCTGGGCGGCGACCCGCTCCGAGCTCGCCGCGCCAAGGCGTCCCGCTTCCAGACTTCCGATCACGATCTCCCGGACGTCGCCGAGAAATTGACCGGTCTCCGCTCGCATGGCCGAGGCGGCGACCGCGCTGTCTCTCAAGTCGGGAGGGAGCACTTCAAGCCGCGCCCTGGATACGGCGTCGCGGGCCGTCAGATTGGCGACATCGACCAGGCCCATCGACCATTGCGCCCTGGACAGTTCCGCCAGCCAGCGGATCACGCGTCGGGGCCGACTCTCCGATCGATCCTCCCCAAAAAGCGCCAGCGCCAGCGCCAGCAGTCGGGCGCACACCGAATCGGCGCCTTCCAGCGCCGCCGATCGCGCGGCGCGCTCATAAAGTATCGAGGCGCGGCCGCGTGACCCCGCTTCCCCCCAGAGCCGCGCGATCTCCACGGCCGGCGCACCCACGCCGCCGGGGCCGATCCGGGTCAGTCGCCGGGCCGCCCGTCCCGCCAGCTGTCGTTTTACCCCCGCCGGTGTTCGCCGCCTCACCAGATCGGCCAACAGCCGGTGCGATGTCTTGAAAGCCTCGGCGTCAGTGGGCGCCCGTTCGATCAGCTTCGCCCGTATCAGCCGCGTCAGGGTCTCCTCGATGCCGCGCACGCGGCCTTCCAAGGGTGCGATGCGGTCGATGTCGGCGGCCCGCCAGGACCAATCGGCGATGGACAGCGCGCGCAGAATTTCCCGTTCGTCGATCGCCAATCGATCCAGCCGGCGATCGAGGATCGCTGCGAGTGTGCGCTCGCCGTCCGCCTTGCCTTCCTCAAGCAGCGCCAAGACCGCCTGAACCGCTCCGGAAGGATTGCCTCCCGAGATCGCCATGATTTCGGCGGGATCAAGCTCATGATCTCCCAGAGCGCCGACAAGAGCGACAATTTCCGAGGCTGAAAGCGGAGGTATGGGGATTTCAAGGGTCGAGAGATGCTGTTGCAGGTCCGCCAGCCGCCTATCGTCCCGCGCTGGTCGTCTGGTGGCCAGAATTCTTACCCGCAGGCCTTGGTCCAGGAGCGATAAGGTCAAGGCTATCGACGGCTCATCCAGTTCATGCAGATCGTCGATGGCGAATACTACGGGTCCATCGTGGGCCAAGGCGCCGATCAGGGCGATAATGCCCTCCTGTGTACGTGCCGCCCGCTCGCCACCGCTCAGCGCCCGGGTTATCTCGCTCATGGTATCGACACCGCGCAAAGCCCGGGCGCAAAGGGGCAGCAAAGCGATATCGAGACCGGCCTGGGCGAAGGCTTCCTCCGCCCAGGCCAAGTCATCACCCTCCGGACGCTGCATCCGCGCGCCGAGGCCGATCAGTTCAAACCAAGCGCCCATCGGGTCGAGCATTCGCGCCGGCGCGCCGGCGATGAAGGCGCGGGTCGCGGCCGGGCTTTGAGCGAGAATGTCCCGCAGCAGGTGGCTTTTGCCCATGCCGGCTTCGCCCCACAACATTACAAGGCGGGGGCCGCTGCCCGCGAGCCAAAGCAAGGCTTTGTTTGTCTCCGCTTCACGACCGATGACGGCGTCGCGCGCGAGGGGGGCTGGCGCGGCATCGGCTGAAAGGGACGAATGTACCGCCAGCCCGCCCGGCGGCTGAGCGGCGCATAGCTTGGCCGCGCGGTTCACCGGACCGCCGTGCACGATTGTCGATCCATGTTCCGAAGGTCCGCGGTAGACGGTTCCTCCGGCCGCGGCGATGGCGCCGTCCAGACCAAGCGCCCTCAGCGCGGATTGGGGTTCCCGCAGGGTGGTCTCCCAGCCGCGATTCAGGGTGTTCACGCCCGGCAGGCCGACCCGAACGTGTAAGCCCTTCTCGTCCTGAGTGATACGCTCCAGCCGGCCGTCCAGATGCTCGGCCCATCGCGCGATCAGTCCCAGGGCGTCGTTGAGGGTACGCTCGTCCACAAGCGACCATTCGGCGCTCCGGCAAAGCCGCAGAAAGACAAAGGTCATCTCCGCGATCTCGCCTTCGCGATTGGCAAGATCGGGGCGCTCGGGGCGATCCTCCCTGATGGGGCGCCAGCCAAGCGGGCGACGGGACAGCGCCGTATGCAGCTGAGCCACCGCCGGACCCCACAGCACTTCGCTGTGTTCAAGCATGGGCGCGGTCGGACGCATGAGCCGCACTGATCCGTGTGTCCAGGCGGTGCGAATCGAGAGCCCCGTCTGCTTCAGGTGAGCGTATTTCAACTCTTCCTGGAAGCGCTGCAGCGAGCGGATATCCCGCGCGGACGGCGGCCCTTGAACCCTTAGATAAACGGCGCCGTCGCCTAGCGCGTCGGCGAATCGCAAACCAGAACGGTGCGCCAGATCGGTGGCGATGCGCTCGCCCGCCAGGATGCGCTGAGCCGCGAGTTCGCCGGCGCCGGGACCATAGCGAATCGCGGCCTTTTCCACGGTTCGCGAAAACCCCTCGACGTCGAAGCCAACGAGGACGGCGCCGAATTCATCAACGGTTTGGTTCGTCCGGTCCAGCATGCCGTGAGGCTCGACAGTCCTTTAAGCGAAGTCGCTTTCGCCATAGATGAAAACAGGGGCTCCGCTGATCGCCCGCGCGCACAACTTCGCCGACAGGACGGCCGTCTCCACCGCGCCACAGTCTAAATTATTGCGTGTCCAATCGCCCACCAGCATCAGATTGGGGAAGCCGGATTCATCGGCGCGAAGGCGCTTGTCGATCGATCCCGCGGGCGAGGTTACATAGAGATCGATCGGGTCGTCGTTGATCCGGGTATACCGCTCGATTTCGCCATCCAGACGATAACATCCCTGGTCGTCCTTCAGGCCTGGAAAAATGCCGCACGCGAAGCGTTCCAGCCATGTCTTGGTTTCGATTGCGGGGCGCGTGGCGCGATCGACTTCCGACCCAGGTGTAATGGGACCACAGAGGTAGCTAAGACTCTGGGGCTTGGCGCCCTTCGCGTCGGTTTGTTCCAGGTCGACCAGGAAACTCATGTCGCCCCAGGTATCATGAGGCGCTTCATAGCCGGTCATCAGGCCATCCAGACTGACCCCATGAAAACTAGCGGCGCTCTCCCAGCGCCAGATCTGGGCGGCGATGGTCGGGGTGACGCCGGCGGCGTCCAACATATCTTGCCAGGGCTGATGAACCATCCCCAGGCGTTTCGTGATTTCGCGCATGGTTCCGATCGATATTCCCGTGATGCAGAGGTCGAAATCCTCATCGACCTTAAGGGATGCTTCAGCCCCGAATCCCTCGCTGTCGATCCATTTTTCAAGATCGCCGGCCCGCCTCACCAAATCCGCGTCAGCCAGTTGCTCGAAGAGCGGCGTCTCTGGCCAACACCGTCTGACTGTCGCGCCATCGCCCGCGTCGTGGTCGAAAAGCGGCTCGTAGGAGGCTGGCCCCGCGGTGGGTCTCGCCTGGACTCGGATCTTGATCTCCGCCAGCCGGCCATCGGCCCCGGGAATCAGCTCCTCGACACGATGGAAGAAGTAAAAACGAACGCCGCGCGCCCGCAGAACCTCGAAATAGGGCGCGGCGATGATCTCGCCCATGCCGCCCGCCATGTGCATGAACACTGACCCGTGGTAGCCGAACACCATGCGCAGCAGGCCCCGGATGCCAACTCCGGCGGCGATGTTGGGCTTGGTCGAATCGCCGTTCTCGAAGGCGAAGGAATAGTGATATCCGGCCTGCAGTAGCGGGCATGAAACCGCGCGAGCCGTTCCGCCGTGCCGGGCCAGCCAGTCGTTCGCGTTTTCGCCATTGATGCTGTCGAAGCCCCGAGCGTCGAGGCGGTCATCGATAAAGCCTCTGGCGATGGTGGCGATCAGTTCAAGGACACCAATCCAATCGGGTCCACGCGGAGGATGACCCTCGCCAAGCTCCCGGGCGACCTTCTGCACTTCGCCGATGTGCGTTGCGATGGAAATGAGGAAGCCACCCGCATGCAGCAAGTGGGTCGCATCCGACAGGCGATCCGCTAGAGCCTCGCCTCGCCGGGCCATGGCGACCAGCTGGGGCCCGGGCGGCGGAGCATTCCAGTCTTCGACCGCGCGCAGCCACAGGCCGAGCGCTTCGCCACCGGCCAGGCGGCGAAGCGCCTCGCTCACCCAGGCCACCATCCTGCCCAGCATCACGCGCGGCGTGATCGCCTCTGGATCGACGCCCGGGACCTTTGAATTGGTTGGTAGTTCGACACTGAGGGCGCGCCAGTCGTCGGTCTGCCGCTGCATCAGGGCGAACGTATTGTGCCCCTTGAACGCTGTCTCGAAGGGAATCGCGGTGGCCGACGATACGGTCGTCCACTCCTCATAGAGTGGAATCAGCTGGCTGAAGACGTTGTGGTAGAACCCGCCTAGAACATGCAGGCCATGTTCCTCGTTACGGCCCCGCGCCTGGCGGTTTCGGCTTGACGCGCACTTGCCCCCCAGGCGCCAGCCGATCTGGTGGAGATCGATCTCGAAGCGCGCCCGCAGCTCGGGCGTGGCCGACAACTCGTAGGCGGCCGCAAGCGCGGCCGGGCCGCCGCCGAGGATCGCGATCCTGATCTTGCCCATCCCTCCCGCGCTCCTCAGCCAATCGCCTCAGGTGGTCTTGCTTGGCTCGCCGCCGTGCAAAACGAGTTTGCCGACAGTTGTCTGCAGGCGTTCCAGGTCAACGAATTCGAGGCGCCGGCGACCCGTCTTGATGATGTTCTGCGCGGTCAGCGCGCGCATTTCCCGGGTGACGGCTTCACGATGGGTGCCGATGCGGTTGGCCAGTTCGGCGTGAGTGGGGGCGGGAATGATTTCCAGCCCGGTAGGCGACTTGGCGGCCATGCGCAAAAGCTCGCAGTGCAGGCGCGACTGGACATTGAGCGCGCTCAGTTCGAACACCCGATCGGTGAGGCTCCGGATCCGTGCGGTGAGCTGGCGCAATAGCCAGAGCGCCGCCTCTGAAGACGATTCGATCGCGGCCTTGAAGTCCGCTCGCGACATGACCAGCAATCGCGAGTCGGTCAGAGCGATGATGCTGGCCGACCGGCTGTCCCCGTCGATCCCCGACATTTCACCGAACATGTCGGTCTCGGCCAAATCCCGCAGGGAGATCTCCCGCCCGTTGGCGGAATAGAGCAATACCTGGAGGCGGCCTTCGAGGACAAAGAAGATGTCGGTGGAGGTGTCGCCCTTGCTGAGCAGCGCCTGACCCTTGCGGGCGCGGACCAGACGCACGCGATCCAAGGCCTCGCGTCGAGTGGGGGGCGCCATGGCGCTGAACAGACCCA
>JAYVYH010000310.1:0-2840 GCA_043784385.1 Caulobacteraceae bacterium
GCCCCGATGGAAGGCCTCAAGGTCGTCGACTTCAGCACCATCGTCGCCGGCCCCTGGGCCACGCGCCTGATAGACGATTGCGAGGCCGAGGTGATCAAGATCGAGACGGCGGGGGAGGGCGACCTGATGCGTTTCACCCCGCCGATCGTGAAGGGCGCCAGCCGGGTGTTCGCCCAATTCAACCGGGGTAAAAAAAGCGTCGTCCTCGACCTCAAGGCGCCCGAGGGTCTTGAGGCGGCCAGGCATTTGATGGACGAGGCCGATGTGGTGATGGAGAATTTTCGCCCGGGTGTAATGCAGCGCCTAGGTCTGGGCTACGATCAAGCTGCGGCGCGCAATCCCCGCCCGGTCTATTGCTCGGTGCGGGCGTTCGGCCAGGAGGGCCAGGCCGAACGCCCGCACCGGTCGACGATCTTTCCTCCCACCCGCACCGCCGACGGCTACATCACCGTGCCCCTGGTCACGCCCCGCAACTACCAGGCGCTGTTCGCCCTGATCGGCAAGCCCGACGGTATCGACGACGCGGCCCTGACCAAACCGGGCGCCCTGGCTGGCCGGGGTGGGGAAATCGCCGCTCGGCTGGCCGACTGGTGCGCGGGCCGCACCAGCCAGGCCTGCATGGAAAGCCTGCACGCGGCGGGCCTGGCTTGCGGTATCCACGCCGCGCGGGCCACGGTTCTGGATCATCCCCACCTTGCGGCCCGTGGAGTGTTCGGCGGCCTGGAAGACGCAGAGGGTGCGTTCAAGGTGCTTAGCCCGCCATTCCGGCTGAGGGATACCCCGCGCGAGGCGCGGGCCTTTGTGGCCTGCCTGGGGGAACACACAGATTCGGTGTTGTCCGATTTGAAGGAGCGATCATGACCCTGCTCGATCCCATTCTGCGCCCGGCCGCAAAGGCGGCCCAGTCCGGTTTCGTCATGGAAGACCCCGAGCGATTCCTATTTCGCGTCGCCCGCCGGGCCTTCACCGAAGACGCCGTCCTGGAGGCCGAGCGGCGCGAGATCTTCGACAACTGCTGGCTGTATCTGGGCCATGGCTCGGAGATCGCTCAGAACGGCGACTTCCTGACCCGGTCTGTGGGTGGGCGGGAACTGGTCTTCAACCGCGACCGAGGCGGGGCGGTTCACGCGTTCCTCAACACCTGTCCGCACAGGGGCGCGACCCTGGTGCGCGAGCCGCGCGGCAACTCGATTTCCTTCCAGTGCTTTTATCACGGCTGGGCGTTCAACGTGAACGGCCGCTTCGCCTCCCGATATGCCGAAGGCAACTATGGGGAAGGGCACTATTCGGGAGGCTGCGCTGACCTAACGCCGACGCCTCGGCTGGAACACTATCGAGACTTCTACTTCATCAATTTCGACCGCAACGCCGTCAGCCTTTCCGATTATCTGGCCGGGGCCAAGGAGTATATCGACATCGTCGCCGACCATGGGGCCGATGGCATGGAGATCGTCGGCGGCGATCAATCGTATTTCATCAACGCCAACTGGAAGCTGCTGGCCGAGAACAGTGTAGACGGCTTCCATGGCGTGCCGACTCATTCGACCTATTTCGACTATCTGCAAAGCGTCGGTGGCGTAAGGCTGGGTGACGACGTGGGCGCCGCCTTTCGCGGCAGCATGAAGGACCTGGGCAACGGCCACGCAGTGATCGAATATCCCTCGCCCTGGGGCAGGCCCGTGGCGCGTTGGACCCCCGCCTGGGGCGAAGACAAGCGCGAAGTGATCGAAGCGGGACGCACCCGGCTGATCAAGGCCTACGGCCAGGAACGCGGCCAGCGTATGGCCGAATACAGCCGTAACATGGTGATCTTCCCCAATCTGGTGATCAACGACATCATGGCGATCACCGTGCGCACCTTCCAGCCGCTGGCCCCCGACCGGATGGCTGTCAGCGCCTGGGCGCTGGGCGTCAAGGGCGAGGACGAGCGGGTCCGGGCTCTGCGGCTGTTCAATTTCCTCGAATTCCTCGGCCCAGGCGGTCTCGCCACGCCAGACGACGTCGAGGCTCTGGAATGCTGCCAGCGCGGCTATCGCAACCTGCGCGAGGCGCCCTGGAACGACATCTCCAAGGGTATGCCCCGTGGCGCCAACGCCCGCACCGACGACGAAGAGCAGATGCGCTGTTTCTGGCGGGAATGGGATCGGCGGATCGCCCAACGGATGACGGCGTGAACGTCCCCATGACCCGGGTCCTGACCCGCACCGAGGTCGAGGATTTCCTGTTCGCCGAGGCGGCGCTGCTTGACGAATGGCGCCTCGACGAGTGGTTTGCCCTGTTCGCCCCGGGCGCGGTCTATGAAGTACCCACGGCCGGGGCCCCCGACGATGACGATCCGGCCAAGTCATTGTTCTACATCGCCGATGACTATGTCCGGCTGCGCGAACGTGTGGCCCGCCTGGGCAAGAAGGAGGCTCACGCCGAGTTTCCGCACTCGCGAACCCGGCGGATGATCAGTAACGTGCGGATACTCTCCGTCGAGGCTGGCGTGGCCCGGATAGCCTGCAATCTGGTCTGCTACCGGGCGAGGATGGGCAAGGTCGACACCTATTTTGGCCATTGCTTCTACAGCATCGATACCGGGGCGGACACCGACGCCCCGACTTGGAAGATCGCCGCCAAGCGCGTGCTGCTCGACATGGACCTGCTCTATCCGGGCAAGGTCAGCATCATTCTCTAGGAAACCTTGATGGCCGAAATTCTCGCCCTGGGCATCAGCCATTACCCGCCGCTGGCGGGACCGGACGCGCGGATGGCGTTCATCCTCAAGGCGATGCTGAAGAACCCCAAGCTGCCGGCCGAGCTGCGCGATCCGTCCGGATGGCCGGACGCGATGCGGG
>JAYVYH010000311.1:0-3412 GCA_043784385.1 Caulobacteraceae bacterium
GCAATGAAAGCCATGGGCGGTGGCATGAAGCCTCCGGCCCTGCCGGGCGGTGGACCCGCGCCGACCGGCATGCCCTCGCTGTCCGGCCTGGGCGCCAAGCCGCTTTCCACTCTTCCTGGCCTTGGCGGCCTGCCGCCCGGCTTCAACCCTTTCAAGAAATCTTGAAATAAATCAAACCCGAAGGACTAAACCACCGTCATGCTGAAGATTCGTCTCTCCCGGGGCGGCGCCAAGAAGCGCCCCTATTACTCGATCGTCATCGCCGACAGCCACTCGCCGCGCGACGGCCGCTTCATCGAGAAGGTGGGCGCCTATAACCCGTTGCTGAAGAAGGACGACCCGCAGCGGCTGGTCCTGAAGACCGAGCGCGTCACCGAATGGCTGTCCAAGGGCGCCCAGCCGACCGAGCGCGTGGCCCGCTTCCTGGCGATGCGCGAGTTGAGAGCCTGGGAACACGGCACTAACCTTAAGAAAGGCGAACCCCACGCCAAGGCCAAGGGACGGGTCAAGGAACGCGACGATCGCGCCACCGCCCAGGCCGCCGCCGCCGCTGAAGCAGCCGAAGCCGCCACCGCCGCGGCTGCCGAGGCCGCCGCCCACCCTACTGAGGAGGCTGTCGCTGAAGTTGACGTCGAGCATGTCGTCGAGCAGGCGATCGGCTTCCCCGAGGCCACGGTTGAAGACGCAGACGCAGGCGCGGACAGGACAGAGCCAGCCACGGAAGCGTAGGGCGTCTCGTGACGGAGGAGGCGAGGCCTCCCCGCCTGATCCTCGTCGCCCAGGCGGCGGGGGCGTTCGGGGTCAAGGGGGAGATGCGTATCACGACCTTCACCGAAGACCCCGCCGCCCCGCTACGCTACGCCACCCTGTTGCGCGAGGACGGCGCGGTCGCCCTGACCCTGACCGGCGGCCGGCTCGCCAACGGCGATCTGATTGCCCGGGCGCGGGAAGTGGAGACGCGCGAGCAAGCCCAGGCCCTGCGCGGCCTGCGCCTGTATATCGCCCGGGACCTACTGCCCGAACCCGACGATGACGAGTATTATCTCACCGACCTAGTCGGACTTTCGGCCCAGACCCCCGCCGGGGCGCCGGCCGGCCGCGTCAAGTCGGTGCACAATTTCGGCGCCGGCGAACTGCTGGAGATCGACCCCGGCGATGGGTCGCCCAGCTGGTGGGCTCCCTTCACCCTGGCCGTGGTCCCCGAGGTGCGCCTCGCCGAAGGGGTGATCGTCATCGACCGCCCCCCCGAGACCGAGGCGAAGCCCGAATAGCTTCGCCTATCGCAGGTCGGGCGGGGTGGCCTCTATGGTCATCAGTTTCACCGCCTCTTCCAGGCTGATTACCTGCTGGCGATCCGAGCCCAGGCGACGTAAGGCGACCGTGCCCTCTTCCGCCTCGCGTCGGCCGACCACGGCCAGCACCGGGACCTTGGCAAGAGAATGTTCGCGCACCTTGTAGCCGACTTTCTCGTTGCGAAGGTCGGCCTCGACCCGAAGACCGGCCTTGCGCAGGGTCGCGGCCACCATGTGGGCATAGTCGTCGCCGTCGGAGGTGATGGTGGCGACCACCACCTGCAGCGGCGCCAGCCATAGCGGGAAGGCGCCGGCGTAGTGCTCGATCAGCACCCCGGTGAAGCGTTCCAGCGACCCCAGGATCGCCCGGTGCAGCATGACTGGCCGGTGCTTCTGGCCATCCTCGCCGATGTAGTTGGCGTCCAGGCGCTCGGGCAGCACATAGTCGAGCTGCAGGGTGCCGCACTGCCAGGTGCGGCCGATGGCGTCGCGCAGGTGGAACTCGAGTTTGGGGCCATAAAAAGCGCCTTCGTTCGGGATTCGCTCGACCTCGACGCCGGCGGCGTTGGCGGCCCGCTCCAGAGTGTCCTCGGCGATGGTCCATTGCTCATCCGTGCCGAAGCGCTTCTCCGGGCGCAGGGCCAGTTTCACCGAATGCAGTTCGACCTCCAGATCGGCGTAGACCAGCCGCAGCAGTTCCACGAAACTCTTGGATTCGCTCTCGATCTGGCCTTCAGTACAGAAAATGTGGGCGTCGTCCTGGGACAAGCCGCGCACCCGAAGAATCCCGTGCAGCGAGCCCGAACTTTCGTTGCGGTGCAGACCGTCGAACTCCGACATCCGGATCGGCAGGTCGCGGTAGGACTTCTGGCCGTGATTGAAGATTTGGACGTGGCCGGGACAGTTCATCGGCTTGAGGGCAAGCATGTCACCATCGTCTGTCTCGCAGACGAACATGCTGTCGTGGAACTTCTCCCAGTGGCCCGACCGCTCCCACAGCACCCGGTCGAGCACCTGGGGCGTCTTGACCTCCTCATAGCCCTCGGCCTCGATCCGCCGGCGGACATAGTTCTGCAGGGTGCGGTAGAGCGTCCAGCCCTTGGCGTGCCAGAAGATCATGCCCCGGCCCTCCTCCTGGATGTGGAAGAGATCCATGGCGGCGCCGATCTTGCGGTGGTCGCGCCGCTCGGCCTCCTCGATCCGCTTCAGATGGGCGGCCAGATCGGCGTCCGAGGCCCAGGCGGTGCCGTAGATACGCTGAAGCTGGGCATTGTTCTGATCGCCGCGCCAATAGGCGCCGGCCAGTTTGGTCAGTTTGAAGGCCTTGCCGATATGCCGCGTCGAGGGCAGGTGCGGCCCACGGCACAGATCCTTCCAATTCCCCTGGCGATAGACGGTGATCGCCTGGTCGCCGGGAATGTCGCGGATGATCTGCGCCTTATAGGCCTCGCCGATCCCGTCGAAATGGGCGATGGCCTCGCCCCGATCCCAGACCTCGCGTGTGATCGGCTCGTCGCGATCGACGATCTTGCGCATGCGCGCCTCGATCACAGCCAGGTCGTCGAGCGAGAACGGCTCGTCGCGGGCGAAGTCATAAAAGAATCCGTCCTCGATATTGGGGCCGATGGTCACCTGCGTGCCGGGAAACAGCTCCTGCACAGCCTCGGCCAGCACGTGGGCGGTGTCGTGACGGATCACCTCCAGCGCCTCGGGACTGTCGCGGGTGACGATTTGCAGGGCCCCGCCGCGCTCCAGCGGGCGGCCGAGGTCCAGCAGATCGCCGTCCAGCTTGATCAGCAGGGCCTTTTTTTCGAGGGATTTGGAGATGGATGCCGCCACCCCGCGACCCGTGACGCCATCTTCGTATTGGCGCACCTGGCCATCGGGAAACTTCAGATCGATCATGGTTGTTTCTTTCCGCCCCATTCGGGGGCGTTCTTGGGGGCGCTTGGAACGGGGTCGTAACCCGAACCGCCCCAGGGATGACAACGGCACAGACGGCCGGCGGCGAGCCAGCCACCCCGCAGCGGTCCGTGCCGGATCAAGGCCTCGGCGGCATAGTCCGAACAGGTCGGAAGATACCGGCACTGGCGCCCGATCCACGGTGACAGCGTCAGCTT
>JAYVYH010000312.1:0-11693 GCA_043784385.1 Caulobacteraceae bacterium
AAGCTCTTGCCGTCGCGCGCGCGGTCGACATCGTAGAGGATGGGCACGGACGGATCACCCGGGCGGATGAAATAGCAGTGCAGCGAATGGCAGTGCCGCGTCTCGACGGTGCGGTAGGCGGCCAGCAAGGACTGGGCGATGACCAGGCCGCCGAAGATGCGCGGCCCCTGGTTGCGCGGCGCGACGCCGCGGAACAGGTTCACCTCGATGCGCTCGAGCGCCAGGGTGTCGATCAGATTCTCGGTTTCAGCCATATGTTCGCCCTCGTGAGGCGAGCGGCTTAGCGGGTGCAGCATTAGCGGGCAAGCCGGCGCCCCGATGCGCGCCGCAGCCACCGTTAACGACCGTAGATACGGTGCGGATGGGGCCGGGGCGCATGCCGCGACGCGGCACGGACCTACGCAATTCGAAATCTTCGGGGGTGCTCGGACCTAAACGGCCGCCCGTAGCCTTGCGCGCGCGCCGCCTGTAGCCTGCCCGCCAACACACAGGGAGGCGCCACGTGCTGCTGCAAGGTCTGAAGGTCGTTGATTTCTCCGCCTATATCGCCGGGCCTGGCGCGGCCGGCATCCTGGCCGACTGGGGCGCGGACGTGGTCAAGGTGGAGCGCCCCGGCGGCGACGCCATGCGCCACGTGTTCGCCGACCTGAAGACGCAGATCGGCTCCAACCCGACCTTTGAGATGGACAACCGCGGCAAGCGGGGGATCGTTCTGGACATCACCAAGACCGCCGGCCGTGACGCGCTGGCCAAGCTGGCGGAAACGGCCGACGTGTTCCTGACCAACACCCGGCCAGTATCGCTGAAGAAGTACGGCCTGGACGACGCGACCTTGCGCGCCGCCAACCCGCGCCTGGTCTATTGCGTGATCACCGGCTACGGGCTGGAGGGGCCGGACGCCCACCTGCCCGGCTTCGACGTCACCGCCTTCTGGGGCCGCGCGGGCGTCTCGGCCATGACCACGCCCAAGGGCGTCGAGCCGTTCATGCTGCGCTCGGGAGTCGGCGACCACACCACCTCGCTGGCCACCGTGTCGGCGATCATGGCGGCGCTGTGGGCGCGCGAGAAGACCGGCGAGGGACGGATGGTGCAGACCTCGCTTCTGGCCTCGGGCATCTACGTGATGGGCTCGGACCTCGCCGTGCAGCTGAAGCTCGGGCGGCTGGCTTCGATGCGCACGCGCGACAATCCGATGAACGCCATCGCCAACTTCTATCGCAGCAGCGAGGGCCGCTGGTTCGTGCACAATCCACGTGGCGGCGCGGGCGGATGGGAGAAGTTCTGCGCGGTCGCCGGCCGGGAAGACCTGACGGCGGATCCTCGCTTCGCCGGGGGCAAGGCCCGCCGCGCCAACGCCCGGGAGCTGTGCGCCGAGCTGGAGGCGGCCTTCGCAGCCCTGCCCTTCGCCGAGATCGCGCGCCGGCTGGACGCGGCCGACCTGGTGTGGGCGCCGCTGCAGACGCCCGCCGAGGTGGCCGCCGACCCGCAGGTCGCGGCGGCGGGGGCCTGGGTGGAGGTCGACGACGGCCAGGGCGGAACCTACCGCGCGCCCGCCGCGCCGGCGGTGTTCCCCGGCGAGGCGCCAGGTGTCCGCCCGACCGCTCCGTCGCTCGGCCAACACACCCGCGAGGTGCTGACCGCGGCCGGCTATGGCGAAACGCAGATCGAGGCGATGTTCACCGAGGGCGCGGCGGCCTAGATCATGGTTGCCGTATGAGCGATCTGGTCGATCGCCGCTCTCGCGCCAGAGGTCGCGACGCCTGGCTTCGCCTGCGACCGGAACCCCGAACCACGGGATCGAGCGGCTCGACTGCCAAGGGTCGGCCAATTCAGTGGACTGCCACATGGACGGTTCCACCGTTAACGACCGTAGATACGGCGGACGGACGGTGATTGTTTGCGAATTGCTGGGCGATTGATGGGCGGCCGCGGGGAGCCCACCGGGAGGCGACTGGGCGTCTCCGGGACGATTCATGGGCGCTCCCGGGGCGCTTTGTGGGAGTCGGCGGGGAGGTCGGCGGGCGTTTTTGGGCGATCCGCGAGGCGGTCAGCAGTCTCGATCTTCGATTATATTATTGACATTATTATATTTTCTATCCGCCTGCTGGTTCATCGCGCGATTGCGAATGGTGACGCCGCCTTCCACGCGGTAGCCGCGCCGAGGCTGTTCAGGGACGGAGCGCCCGCCAGAGTGACGCCCGATTCACAATGTGAAAGATCGATCAATATTTTCATTATGCAATATTTTGTCGACGGTGTCAATGTCGATGCCCGCCGAAGCCGCCATCGCCAAGCTCCGCCACACCGGGAGACGTCGCGTCTCGTCTTTGGTAGGCTCCGCAGGCAAAAGGATGTGGATGACATGGCGTCCCTCGATTGGTCACAATGCCCCGCGGTGGAAAGCGTGCCCGGCAGGGTTGGAGGCGCCTGGGTCTTTCGTGGCACGCGGTTGCCGGTCGCAACGGTTATTGAAAATCCTCAAGACCTGGCCATCGATGAAGTGATGGAACAGTTCGATGTGAGACGGGAGCAGATCAAGGCCGTGCTGGATTTCGTGGCGCGACCGGACGAACGATAGCCCTTGTGGTGCTGACGGGTTCCACGAAATGGTCGCGTGTGAAATTGCACTTCCAGGACATAGCAAGAGCCGTAAGCATCGCCACACCCGGTAAATACGCGGAAGTGGAAATCTCCTTTCAACCCTAATTCTGGCAAGGCGGTGTGACCGAGCTTCGCATCCACGCAGGCGCCGGATACCGCGTCTATTTCGGGCGTCATGGGAAGTTCCTCGTCATACTGCTCTGCGGCGGCGACAAGCGTTCCCAAGCGGCCGACATCAAACAGGCCAAGGACCTTTGGATGGAATGGAAGCGGAGGCAGTCATGACAAAACTCACGGGCGTCGTCTCTCACCACGAGCGAGAAGTCGCCGAACTGCGCGACGACCGTGTCTTGGCGGTCGAATATCTGAAGGCGGCGATGACATCGCTGGATGACCCTGAAGATCGGGGCGCCGGTCTGCTGGCGCTGCGCACCGTTGCGGAGGCGTATGGGGGCCTGGGTCTGGTGCTGGATGCGACCGGCTGCGTGGTCGCGCCCGGCTTCGTCGACCTGCAACACCCACTATGACGCCCAGATCCACTGGGACCCCTATTGCACCATCTCCGGCTGGCACGGCGTCACCTTAGCCTACCAGCAGCTATACCCCCCATCCGCCACCACGATCGCCCCCGTCATCAGGCTGGCCGCGTCGGAGGCCAGGAGGGCGGCGACGCAGGCCACCTCCTCCGGTTCGCCCAGCCGGCCTTGCGGCGTGCCGTCGATCCAGCACCGGTACATCTCGCTGGTCGGATCGGCGAAGGCGTTGATTGGAGTGCGGATGTAGGTGGGCGCCACCGCATTGACCCGCACCCCGCGCGGCGCCCACTCGGCGGCCGGGGATTTGGTCAGCTGGCGCACCGCGGCCTTGGAGGCGTTGTAATAGCTCTGGCCCTGGGCGCGGTTGACGATCAGGCCGCTCATCGAGCCGATGTTGACGATGGCCCCGGACCCCTGGTCCAGCATGTGGCGGCCGAAGGCGAGGGCGCACCAGAACGAGCTGTTGAGGTTCACATCCAGCACGTTGAGCCAATGCCCGTCGGCGACGGTCTCGGCCGGCGTTTCGCTGCGGGCGATACCGGCGTTGTTGAGCAGGATGTCGATGCGCCCGGCGCGGGCGGCGAGTTCATCGGTAATGGATCAAGATACATGGCCGTCCGTCTCCCTCACGCGCTGGCCAGATAGCGCTCTGCCGGCATGGCTGGATCGCGGACCGCCTGGCCGGCTTCCAGGTGATAGACCTGCCGGGTTTCAGCGTCGTACTCCGGCCAGGCCAAGGCGCCCGACCTGGCAAAATCCACCCAGATCTGGTGGATGCGGTCGGCCAGCGGCTGGGGTGGGTTTTCGCCGACGATTCCCGAGGGGCCGTCGCAGCAGTCCAGGGTGTTGAACACAAAGGGGATTTCAAGGGCGTGACAGGCGCCCAGGCGACCGTCGAAAGCCGGAGAGCGCCACTCGAACTCATAGACATGCGTGCGCCCCTGGTGGGCGGCTGCGAAGGCGCGGGCCGGCAGGCGGAACACCAGGTCGTGCAGGGCATGGGTCAGGGCCTCGCCCGGCTTGCGCGCCTTGCCCATGCCGTAGGCCTTCAGCATCTCGCCTGCCTTGGGCTCGGAGCCGCGCAGGATCAGCCAGGCCGTGAACCCCGAAATCTTGTCCAGCGCGCCGGTTGGGGCGAAATACAGGTTCATCTCCTCGGCGTTGGCGCCGATCAGCACATCGACTTCACGGCCCGAGCCCTGGGCGAGGGCCAACAAAGGATGCAGGGGCAGGACGTCGTCGCCATGCACCGGCAGGAATTTGCTGAGACCAAAGGCGGGGTCGCGCTTGTCGGCGTTGCGCAGGTTGATGCGGGTGGTGGGTTGTTGCACCTTGTCCACCGCCTCCAGGCACTCTCGAACTGTGCGGGCGAGAAAACCAGCGACGTTGGGCGTGGTGTTGAGGATCCTGGCGATCTTGCGCGTGACCCGCTGGGCCAGGGCGATGGGGCGGACCATCGACCCGTGGCCGCTCTGGATGATCGCCCGATGGAACAGGCCCTTGGCCAGGGGCGAGGCCAGCAGGTCGGCCACCGCCATGGCCCCGGCCGACTCGCCGAATACGGTGACATTGCCCGGATCGCCCCCGAAAGCCGTGGCGTTGTCCCGCACCCAGGCCAGAGCAGCCAGCATGTCCCGCAGGCCCAGGTTGGTCGGGGCGCCAGCGATCGGCAGGAACCCCTCGACCCCCATCCGATAGGTGATGGTCATGCAGACCACGCCGGAGCGGGCGAAAGCCGTCCCGTCCTGTACCGCGGCGTGGTTGGAGCCGGCGACAAAGGCGCCGCCGTGAATGAATACCATCACCGGCAGGCCCGCCGGCCTCGCCTCGCTGGGACCGGGATCTGGCGTCCAGATGTTGACGCTCAGGAAATCATCGCCCTGAACCCAGCCCGAACCGACCAGGGGCGCCACATCCAGGGCCTCGAAGGGGCGCAGGGTATGAGGGGCGTTTGGACCCATTCGGGTGACGTCGCGCACGCCCTTCCATCGCTCGCGCGGCTGTGGCGCCGCCAGCCGGCGCTGACCGAGCGGCGATGCGGCGTAGGGCACGCCCAGAAAGCGCGAAACGCCGCCCTCGCTGACCCCGCGCACGGAGCCGGCCGTGGTGACGGCGATGAGGTCGGTCATGGCATTCCTTGAGATTCGCCCTTCGGCGTCTGGCGTGTCGGAGGAAACCTAGCAGGTCCGCGCATCCAGACCGAGCCTCGCGCCATTTGCCCGACCACAGTCAAAAATACGGTGTTCTAGTTGACCATAACACCATATCGTCGTATCAAACACGACGATGGAGCCCGAGTGGAATGACAGTCAGCCGATCTATCGCCAACTGCGCGACCGGGTGGTGGCGATGATCCTCGACGGCGCGCTAGCCGAAGGGGATGCGTTGCCCTCGGTGCGCAACGTCGCGGCCGAATATCGGGTCAATCCGTTGACGGTGCTGAAGGGCTACCAACAGCTGGTCGACGAAGCGCTGGTGGAGAAGCGGCGGGGCCTGGGCATGTTCGTCAACGCCGGGGCGCGGGATCTGTTGCTGGTGGCCGAGCGGCGGCGGTTTCTGGTCGAACAATGGCCGGCGATCGACGCGACCATCCGCCGGCTCGGCCTGACGCCCGCCGACTTGCTGCAGGCGGCCGGCGCCCGCGGATCCACGCCCAACAACGATGGGGAGATTTGAACCATGCCATGCGTGGAAGCTCGGGGGCTACGCAAAGCCTATGGCTCCGCCATCGCCCTGGACGGCATCGATCTGCGCGTCGAAGAAGGCCGCATCCTGGGGATCATCGGCCCCAACGGCGCTGGCAAGAGCACGGCGCTGAATGCGATGCTGGGCCTGACATCCTATCAGGGTGAGCTGAAAGTCCTGGGTCGCGATCCCTGGACGCAGCGCGACCAGCTGATGCAGGACGTGTGCTTCATCGCCGACGTAGCCGTGCTGCCGCGCTGGATGCGGGTTTCGCAGGCCCTGGACTATGTGGCCGGGGTGCACCCGCGCTTCGACCGGACCAAGGCGGAAAGGTTTCTGGACAAGACCCAGATCAAGCGCTCCAGCCGGGTGCGGGAACTATCGAAGGGCATGGTGACCCAGCTGCATCTGGCCCTGATCATGGCCATCGACGCCAAGCTGCTGGTGCTGGACGAGCCGACCTTGGGTCTCGACCTGCTGTATCGCAAGGCGTTCTACGACTCCCTGCTGAACGACTATTTCGACCACAGCCGCACGATCATCGTGACCACGCACCAGGTCGAAGAAATTCAGCACATCCTGACCGACGTGATGTTCATCAATCGCGGACGGATCGTGCTCAACACCAGCATGGAGGCGTTCGAGGCCCGCTATGCGGAGGTGATGGCCAGGCCCGAGCATGTGGCGGCGGCCCGGGCGCTAGGGCCGATCCACGAGCGCCAGGTGTTCGGCCGCAGCATCCTGCTGTTCGATTCCGTGGCGCGCGATCATCTCGCGCCATTAGGCGAAGTGCGCACGCCCAGCATCGCCGACCTGTTCGTCGCCGTGATCGGAGCCGCCGCATGAACCCCCGCCTGCTCTACTGGTCCGTGCGACGCGAGCTTTGGGAGAACCGTTCGATCCTCATCGCTCCCTTGGCCGCCGCCGGGGTTGTGCTGTTCGGGTTTGTGATCAGCGCCCTGCATCTGCCCGACGCCCGCCGCGCGGTACTGCTGCTCGATCCCACCCGACAGAACGCGGTCGTCTCCATGCCCTATCAACTCGCGGCGGCGGCGCTGATCCTGACCGGGGTGCTCGTGGCGATGTTCTATTGCCTGGGCGCGCTGCACAACGAGCGCCGTGATCGCAGCATCCTGTTCTGGAAGTCGCTGCCGGTTTCGGACCTGACCACGGTGCTGTCCAAGGCGGCGATCCCGCTGGCGGTCATGCCCGGGGTGATCTTCGTGGTGGTGATCGGCATGCAGCTGGTCATGCTGATCCTGACCACGGTGATACTGCTGGCAAACGGCGTGAGCATCACGACACCGGGAACCCAGGTCCCGCTGTTCGAGATGACGCTGACGCTGCTGTATGGTCTGGTTACGTTGACCCTCTGGTACGCGCCGGTCTGGGGCTGGTTGCTGCTGGTCTCCGGATGGGCGCGCCGCGCGCCGTTTCTGTGGGCTGTATTGCCACCGCTGGCGGTGTGCCTGGTCGAGAAACTCGCTTTCGACAGCACGAATTTTGCCTCCATGCTGGCTAACCGCCTCGGAGGCGGCTTTTCAGCGGCGTTCTCCGTCGGGACATCGCGCGTCCATAATCGCGGTTTTAATTCGCAAGATCTCGACCCGATCGGATTCCTGAGCAACCCGGGCGTATGGGTCGGGCTGGCGTTCGCCATCGGCTTCCTCGCCGCGGCCGTCTGGCTGCGCCGCCGGCGCGAACCAATCTGAGCGGGAGCGAGGGGAACACGTGACAACAACGGTGTTGACCAACGATCTGAGCGCAAGATCAATTTCAGCTGTCAGCTTGAAAACCGCCGCACGGCTCTGGTTTCTGGTCGCCGTGATCGGCCAGTGGGCGTTTCTATATTACATCGTCGCCTTCTACGCCTCGCCCACGCTTCAGGGAAATTTCCGAGCCTGGAGCCGGAACACCGACCTTTTCAAGGGCTACGTCGCGGGCGACACCCTCGGGAACCTGTCCTTCGGCGCCCACATAATGTTGGCGGCGGTCATCGCCTTCGGCGGCGCGCTTCAACTGGTTCCCTGGATACGAACCCGGGCGATGCCGATCCACTGCTGGAACGGCCGGGTGTTCATGCTGACCGCCTTGGGAGCGAGCCTCTCCGGGCTGTATCTGGTCTGGGTCCGCGGCGGTCCAAACCTTATTGGCGCTCTTACCATCAGCCTAAATGCCCTACTTATCATCGGCTTTGTCATCCTGGCCTGGCGTTCGGCGCGAGCGCGCCGGATTGAGGCCCACCGCCGCTGGGCGATGCGCGCCTATCTCGTCGCCAATGGCCAATGGTTCTTCCGCGTCGGCCTATTCGGAATGATGCTGTTCAATCGTGCCTGGGTTGGCCCGTTCTACCTCTTTTGGGGTGTCGGCTGTTATCTCGTGCCGCTCGGCGTGCTTGAACTTTACCTGCGCATCCAGGACAGGGCGGGTTCGCGCGCGCGGGTCGCCATGGCCGGCGGCCTGCTCGTCCTGACCGCCCTCATGGGAATCGGGATCGTCGGTGTCTACCTGGTCGCCTGGCGGCCCTTGCTGGTTGGATAGACCCCGGCGCTCCACACAGGTTCCAGCGACCAGGGGGCTCGGTCGCCGCCATTGAAAGCGATGGGAAAATTGTCCGCGACCCTGCGCGCGGAAGGTTGTGGCGTCGGCGCTTCCGCAGCCGCTAGGCGGGCGCCCCCTCCTCCCAGTCCAAAGTCCGTTGGACGGCCTTTTTCCATTGACCGTAGCCCCGGTCACGCTCGGCGGCGGTCATCCCGGGTTTCCATTCGGCGTCCTTCTTCCATTGGGCGCGCAGTGACGGAAGGTCCGGCCAGAACCCGACGGCGAGGCCGGCCGCGTAGGCCGCGCCGAGACAGGTGGTTTCCGGGACCTGGGGCCTGACGATGGGAACGCCGAGCACGTCGGCCTGGAACTGCATCAGCAGGCTATTGGCGGTCATGCCACCGTCGACCTTGAGAACATCCAGCGCCCGGCCGGAGTCGGCGGCCATGGCGTCGACCACTTCGCGGGTTTGCCAGGCCACCGCCTCCAGCGCCGCGCGGGCGATGTGGGCGCGCGTGACATAGCCGGTCAGGCCGGCGATCACCCCCCGGGCGTCCGGCCGCCAATGCGGGGCGAACAGGCCGGAAAAGGCCGGCACGACGGAACAGCCGCCGTTGTCGGCGACCGACGCCGCCAGGGCCTCAATCTCGCCGGCGCTGCTGATGAACCCCAGGTTGTCGCGCAGCCATTGGACCAGGGAGCCGGTGACTGCGATCGAGCCCTCCAGGGCGTAGACGGCCGGCGTGTCGCCGACACGGTAGCCGACGGTGGTCAGCAGGCCGTGCGCGGATTGAACCGCCTGGGTCCCGGTGTTGACCAGCAGGAAATTGCCGGTGCCGTATGTGCACTTGGCCTCGCCAGGTTGGAAGCAGGTCTGGCCGAACAGAGCCGCCTGCTGGTCGCCAAGCGCCGAAGCCAAGGGCACGCCCTCCAGCACACCGCGCGCGACGCCGTAAACCTCGGACGACGAGCGGATCTCCGGCAGCATGGCTTTCGGCACGCCGATGGCGTCCAGCAGGGCGCCATCCCAGTCCAGGGTGGTGAGGTTCATCAGCATGGTGCGGCTGGCGTTGGTGACGTCGGTGACGTGGCGGCCGGTGAGGTTCCAGATCAGCCAGGAGTCGATGGTGCCAAACAGGATCTCGCCGCGCTCCGCTGCCGCGCGGGCGCCCTCGATATGATCCAGCAGCCAGCGGATTTTCGGACCCGAGAAATATGTAGCCAGCGGCAGGCCGCAGAGCGCGCGAAAGCGATCCTGGCCATCGTCGCGGCCAAGGTCCTCGACCAAGGCGGCCGTGCGGGTGTCCTGCCAGACGATGGCGTTAGCGACCGGGCGGCCAGTGGCTTTTTCCCAGAGCAGGGTGGTTTCCCGCTGGTTGGTGATGCCAACCGACGCCAGGTCGGCGGTGGCGAGACCGCGACGCGCCAAGGCCTGACCGACCACGGTTTCCACATTGGCCCAGATCTCCAGGGCGTCATGCTCTACCCAACCGGGGCGGGGGAAGATCTGGCGGTGCTCCTTCTGAGCGGTGGCGACCACGGCGCCGGCCGCATCGAAGACCATGCACCGCGACGAAGTGGTGCCCTGGTCGATGGCGGCGACATATTGGGCGGTCATGGCGCGTTCCCCCTGAACCCGATCGTGTTGGGAGACTTCTTAGCGCTTCCCACGGCGGCGAAAAGGGCGGCGGCCTAAGTGGGACAGGTGGCCAGGTGGTGGAGAACGATACCGCTGGTGGTGGCGACGTTGAGGGAATCGAACGCTCCAGCCATGGGTATGGCGATGGTCTCGGCTCGCTCCAGGATATCCACGGGCAGGCCCGGCCCTTCGGCGCCCAACAATACGGCGGCGCGGGCGGGGCGAATGAGGGTGTTCAGTGGCGTTCGCCCGAATGGGCTTAGAGCCAGAGGCGTGTAGCCGTGGACCCGCAGCAGCGCCACCGCGTCTTCGCCCGGCGCGAGACGGGCAAATGGGGTGCTGAGAGCCGCGCCCACCGAGACCCGGATCGCCTTGCGGTAAAGCGGATCGCAGCAGGTAGAATCCAACAGCACCGCCGAGACGCCAAACGCCGCGGCGTTGCGGAAAACACCGCCCATGTTGTCGTGGTTGGCTATGCCGAACAGCAACACCACCAACGCCGATGCGCCGGCCACCGTGAGCAAGTCAGCGGCCGCGAGTGACGGCGCGCGTTCGCCATAGGCCAGTATGCCGCGATGGATCGGAAAGCCGGCGATGGCGTCCATCGCCGCCTGCCCCGCGGCATAGACGGCGACATCATCGCCCAGCCGCTCGATGAGTGGGGTCAGTTTTTCAAGCCGCTTCTCGGCGATCAGGACGGCCCGAGCGCGATGACGGCCATCGCGGGCCAGAACGTTCAGCACCACTTCGCCCTCGGCGATGAAACCGCCGAGGCGGCCGGCGAGATCGCGCTCGCGCACATCGCGAAACACGGCGATGCGTGGATCAAGGGGATCATCGATGAGAATAGCCGGCGCCAAGTTCTCGGCTTCGGCTGCACGCGGGCGTCGGTCAAGAGCCAAGAGATCAGGGTGGCCGGCGGCGTCTATTGAAACTCCCGGAATCGTGGTCTAGTCGCAGACCTGACTAATCCAGCCCTCCAGCCCTAAGGAAGCGTGCGCATGACGGTGCAGTTGAACCAGGTGGCTCCGGACTTCACTCAGAATACCACGGAAGGGCCGATCCATTTTCATGAGTGGGCCGATGGCCATTGGGTGGTGCTGTTTTCACACCCCAAGGATTTCACCCCCGTCTGCACGACCGAACTGGGGGCTGTCGCCAAGCTGAAACCCGAGTTCGACAAGCGCGGCGTGAAGGTTATCGGTCTGTCGGTCGATCCCGTCGACAATCACGCCAACTGGTCGAAGGACATCGCAGAAACCCAAGGCAAGGCGCCCAATTTCCCGATGATCGCCGATACCGACCTGAAGGTGTCCAAGCTCTACGGGATGCTGCCGGCCGATACCGAAGGAACGTCGGAAGGGCGCACCGCGGCCAACAATGCGACCGTGCGCAACGTGTTCGTCATCGGACCCGATAAGCTGATCAAGCTGATCCTCGTCTATCCAATGACCACAGGCCGCAATTTCCATGAGATCCTGAGGGTGATCGATTCCATGCAACTTACGGCCAAGTTCAAGGTCGCGACCCCGGCCGACTGGAAACAGGGCGAAGATGTGATCATCGTTCCGGCGGTGACCAACAAGGACGCCGCGAGGCTATTTCCCGGCTTCACCACTCACAAGCCCTATCTGCGCACTACCAAGCAGCCCGGCTGAGCCGGCGCCGCTGACCAATCCTCGGCATTCCAC
>JAYVYH010000313.1:0-12057 GCA_043784385.1 Caulobacteraceae bacterium
CGCCCGGCCACACCTTGGCCGCCCAGATCGCCGCGCCGACGCCAGTGGTGACCCCGCAGCCGATGTAGCAGATCTTGTCGAACGGCGCGTCCTCGCGCACCCTGGCAAGGGCGATCTCGGGCAAAACCGTGTGGTTGGCGAAGGTCGAGCAGCCCATGTAGTGAAAGATCTTCTCGCCGTTCAGGGAGAAGCGGCTGGTCCCGTCGGGCATCAGGCCCTGGCCCTGGGTCGAGCGGATCGAGGTGCAGAGGTTGGTGCGCCGCGACAGGCACGACTTACATTGCCGGCATTCGGGCGTGTAGAGCGGGATCACATGGTCGCCGGGCCTGACGCTGGTGACGCCCGCACCGACCTCCAGCACGACGCCCGCGCCCTCATGGCCGAGAATGGCGGGGAACAGGCCCTCGGGATCGCCGCCAGAGCGTGTGAACTCGTCGGTGTGGCAGATGCCGGTGGCCTTGATCTCCACCAGCACTTCGCCCGGACCAGGGCCTTCCAGATCGACCGTCTCGATGGTCAGCGGGGCGCCGGCCTTCCAGGCTACGGCGGCACGGGTCTGCATGTATAGATCTCCTCCGATTTCAGCCCCGGCGATTAGTCCGGCGGGACCTGCTAGGCAATCATGAGCCCGACCATATGCGTTTTTGTCGTGGGCGGGAGCCTCGCCATTCGTTAAACGGCGCGGATGGTCTTGAAGCTGGAAACATTGACGGCGGGCATGCCGATCGTCTGGGGCGGCGACCGGATGACCTTGGTTTGCGACGACCTCGCGGCTCGGTTCGTCGCCGGCGATCGGCTGCTGGTCATGCAGGACACTGGGGATCTGCTGCATCTGCCGCGCGAGGCCCATGAGATCGCCGCCTCGGCGGTGACGCGGGCGCGGGACGCGTTCGCGGCCATGGCCAGGGTCGGCGATGGCCAGATCACCAACTTTTTCGAACGGTTCGCCGCCCGGCTGGAAGACGAGGCTACGTGGGCGCTGATTATGGCCGCCAATCAGAGCGACGTGGCGCGCGCCGCGGCGGGGGGTCGAAGCACGACCCGGTTGGTGGCCCGCGAAGACACGCGGCGCAACATGATCGACGGCCTGCGAGCTTGGCGGGATAGCCCGGGTGGGCGGGAGCGGTCGATCGAACGGGTCGAGCACGCCGGCTGGACGGTGGAACAGTTGACCGCGCCGCTGGGCGTGGTGGGGTTCGTGTTCGAAGGCCGGCCGAACGTGTTCGCCGACGCGGCGGGCGTATTGCGGGGCGGCAACACCGTGGTGTTCCGTATCGGCGCCGACGCGCTGGGGACCGCGCGGGCGCTGTCAATACACGCGCTGGTCCCCGCCTTGCTTGCCGCCGGCCTGCCCGAGGGCGCCGCGGTGCTGGTGGAGAGCGCCGAGCACGCGGCGGGTTGGGCGCTGTTCGCCGACAGCCGGCTTTCCCTGGCCGTGGCCCGGGGCTCTGGCCCGGCGGTGGCGCAACTCGGCGGAGTGGCGCGGCAGGCGGGTACGCCGGTCAGCCTGCACGGAACCGGCGGCGCGTGGCTGGCGGCCGACGTCAGCGCCGACGCCGGGCGGTTCGGGGCGGCGGTGTTCAACTCGCTGGACCGCAAGGTTTGCAACACCCTCAACGTCTGCTGCATCCATCGCGAGCGAGCCGCCGATCTGGTTCCGGTCTTCCTGGACGCTCTGAAACGCGCCGGCGAGCGGCGGGGGCACGGGGCCAAGTTGCATGTGGCGGCGGGCGACGAAGACTGCCTGCCCCCGGATTGGCTGAACGAAACGACACGGGTGCGGCGCGCCGGCGGCGACCATGACGAGGCGCTGGCCGAAATCCTGGCGGAGGGCGACCTTGGCCACGAGTGGGAATGGGAAGAAACGCCCGAGGTTTCGCTGAAGATCGTCGACGACATGGACGAGGCGGCGGCGCTGTTCAACGCCTATAGCCCACGCTTTATCGCCTGCGTGATCGCCGAGGACCTGGCGGCACGGGAGCGGTTTTTCACCGGGGTCGATGCGGCCTTCGTGGGCGACGGTTTCACACGCTGGGTCGATGGCCAATATGCGCTGAACCGGCCGGAGCTCGGGCTTTCCAACTGGCAGGCGGGGCGGCTGTTCGCTCGGGCCGGGGTGCTAAGCGGCGACGGCGTCTATACGGTGCGCACCCGCATGAGCCAGATCGATCCGGATCTGTCGCGATGATCTAGCGGCACGGCCAAATCCCCCCTATCGAAGTTGCAATCAACAATTTCAGGGACCGAGGCATCATGGACGGAACGTCGGTAGCAACAAATGCTTTCAACGCCGAGGCCCTGGCCAAGGCTCCCGAGGTGCTTGCCGGCGTGATCGCCGGGGGCGACCTGTCGGGCGCGGTCACCTTGATCTGGCGCAAAGGCGAACTCGTCCAGCAGACCTGCCAAGGCAAGCGCGACCTGGCGACCGGAGCGCCGATGCAGCGCGACACCCTGTTTCGCATCGCCTCGATGACAAAGCCGATCACGTCGCTGGCGATTCTGATGTTGCTGGAAGAAGGCAAGCTTTATCTGGACGATCCGATCACCCGCTGGGCGCCCGAGTTCAAGGACATGGTAGTACTGAACGACCCCACCGGTCCGCTGGACAATGTCTCGCCAGCGGCCCGCGATATCACTATCAATGATCTGCTCACTCACCGCGCCGGTTTGGCTTATGGCTTCACCTCGGTCGGGCCAATCGCCCACGCCCACCAGAACGCCTTGGGCGACGTGCTCAACAGTGGCATGACACCCGACGCCTGGATGGCGGCCCTGGGCGGCCTGCCGCTATCGTTCCAACCGGGCGAGCGGTTCCACTACAGCCACGCCACCGATGTGCTGGGTTTCCTGGTCGGGCGAATATCAGGCATGAATTTCCGCCAATTCCTGTTCGAGCGAATCTTCCAACCGCTGGGCATGGTCGACACCGATTTCTACATCCCGCCGGAAAAGCGCGACCGCGCCTCGGTGGTCTATCGCCAGGATGACGCTACAGGGGCTCTCAGCCCGGTCGAGTTCCGGCGCCATGATACGCCCCCGGACTATTGCGGCGGTGGCGGGGGACTGATCTCCACGGCCGACGACTATCTGAAGTTCGCTCGGATGCTGCTGAACCGCGGCGAGGTCGATGGGGTGCGGCTGCTGGAGGCCGAGACCGTCGATCTGATGCGCACCAACCGCCTGACCGACGCCCAGCGCGAAATCACCTTCATGGGCATGCCGTTCTGGATGGGCCAGGGCTTTGGCCTCGGCCTGTCGGTGATCACCGACGCCGAGAAACAGGCCTGGATGGGGGCGAGTTCGGACGGCTCATTCGGCTGGCCGGGCGCATTCGGCACGTGGTGGCAGGCAGACCCGGTGGAAGACATGGTGATGATCTACCTGATCCAAAACTCCATGGAACTGGGTCCCGAAGCCATCGCCAACATGGGCCAGACCCAGCGCATGGGCGCCCGCGTCGCCCTGCCGATGTGGCAGAAGACGGTTTACGCTGCGCTAGGGAAATAGCAGAAGTTATCCACACGTATTTGGGCCTGGACACAACGGAAGCGCCCAGGTTCACAAAACTGTTGCAAGACCATTACCTGTCTGTCGCGAGATACAGATATCGGCAGCCCCAAACAGCGACTTGAGTCCGCGGCCACGCGGCGGTCGCGCGTAGAGTAAGGGGTTTTCAATGCCTATCCGGCACGGCGCGATCGCGCTGATCTCGACCGCCAGCATGCTGGCTATCGCGCAGAGCGCCTTGGCGGCGGACGCGGCCTCCCAGGCCGCTTCGACCGCCGAAGTGGTGGTCACGGCGGCGCCACGCGAAGAGGTCCGCGCGCGCAATCTCCAGCTCACCGCCCCCGTGCTGCTGAACGTGCAATCCGCCGAGACGATCTCAAAATACCCCGACTACAATGCCGCCGAGGCTCTCGGCCGCATCCCCGGCATTTCCCTTTCGACCGACACCGGAGAGGGCCGTTTCGTCAACATCCGCGGCATCGACGCCAACCTGAACGGCGCCACCTATGGCGGCGTGGTGCTGCTGAATACCTTCGCCGCGGGGACGGCGGCCTCGGGGTCCGGCCGCGCCGTGGAGTTTGACACCATCCCTACCGGCGCCATCGACGGGATTATCGTCTACAAGACCCTATCCCCGGACCGTGAAGCGGAGGGCCTGGGCGGGCAGATCGAACTGACGCCGCGGTCATCGAAAAACATCACCAAGCCATTCCTCGAAGCCGACCTCGGCTGGGGTTATGAGAACCTGCACGACCACACCGGGCCACTCACCGCCAGCCTGGCCGCTGGCATCCGCTTCGGCTTCAACAATGGCAAGCTGGTGATTGCGGGCCAAGGCGACGAGCCGCCACCTGGTTCCGGCTGGATTTCTAACCCGACGCCGTTCTCCATCGTCATCACCGGATCGCGCAAGGACGACCGCCGCGGAGTCGACGACACCGAACCGAGCTACGCCAACGACGGCGCCATGGGTAACTTCTGTGGCATGAGCTCCCCGGGGGTCTGCGACCATGTGCTCGGGCGGGCCGATTTCCGCTATTATGACTATCATCGCCGCCGCTTCGGTTACGGCTCCGAGATAGAATTCAAGCCCAACGACGACCACAGCTACTATATGCGCCTCGACGTGGCCGGTTATAAGGAAAGGGCCCACAAGAACCACTTCTACGCTGCATTCGACGGGGCGCCGTCGGCCCCGGACGCCAAAGGCTATGTCGTTGATAGCTTCACGCCGCAGGTGGACGTGGTCGATCTTGAGGAGACGCACCGCAACACTATCGCCACCGTCGGGGGTCAGGACCGCTACGGAAATCTTCAGATTGACTACCACGGCGCCTATAGCCGCGCCACCTATGTCCAGAATTACTACAACGAGGCGAAATTTTCAGGCACGGACAACTACTACGGTCGCTATAATAACACTGCAAATCCGGAGCATTTCTACTATCAGTTTTTCCAGGACGCAGCACTGACCATTCCGTTCGTTTCCACGGACGCTAACCAGTACAGCAATTCGAAACTGAGCGCCTTTTACGAGAACGATGTCGACGAGGAATACAGTGGCGTGGTCAACGCGCAGTATCCGCTGAGCGTTTTTGGTGTCTCTGGCGTTCTCAGAGGCGGCGCAAGCGTCCGCCTGCGAGATAAGGTGGTCAACGACTTCGCCGGCTTTGGCCGCGTTGCCGGTGCGAACCTTTCCACCTACTCGGCCAGCGTCGGGGCCGGGACCGACTACTACATGGGATATTTTCCGAAGGCGCCCTACGCCAACGTCTATGCAATCGACGCTCTGGTGCGCGCGAACCTACCGACGCTTGGCCCCTCGCCCGGCCGTGACTTCAAGGACCAGGAGAACGTCTACGCAGGCTACTTGATGTACACCGCCGAAATTGGCAAGTTGGGTGTTCTCACTGGCGCCCGCATCGAAGCCACTGACGCGACCTACGGCAACTTCCTGACCAGCACCGACAAACTGGGAAACGATACAGTGACCTTCGTCAACCGTCCAAAGAGCTACATCAACGTCTTCCCCACGGTGCAACTGAAGTATCTGGTGACGCCCCAACTGCAGATTCGGGCCACCTATTCCACCGGCATCGCCCGGCCCGGCTTCACCCAGGCCGGCGGCAACGCAGGGGTTGACTACAGCACCGGATTGCCCCGGCCGCAGGCCACCGCCGGCAATCCGGATCTGAAGCCGACAACGGGCAACAACTTCGATCTCAATATCGAATACTACCTTTCCAACGGCGGCATCATCCAGGCCGGCCTGTTCGACAAAGAATTCAATAACTACATCTTCGCGTCACGCCGTCTAAACGTCATGGACCCGATCTTCAATAGCGTAGCCGGCGATATCACCACTTTCGTCAACGAGGACGCCTACGCCCGTGGCGCCGAACTCGCCTATCATCAGAAGTTCACCATGTTGCCTGGTTTGTTGAAAGGACTGGGCGTCGAAGGCAATATCACCTGGGTGGATTCCCACTTCCTTGAATATAGCGCCGCCGACCATAAGGTCACCGACGGTGGCCGGGGTTTGAATGAATATGGTCCCCTGCCAGGCACCTCGCACGTGACCTGGAACCTCGCGGGCTTCTACGAAAACCACGGCTTGGCCCTACGTCTGGCGGCGCAGTACGTTGGGGAAAGTCTATTTGCTTTGAACGGCGACCGCTCGCTTGACACTATTCAGCACAAAAAATTGAACTTGGATTTCAGCTCTAGCTACGAGTTCACCAAAAACTGGTCTGGGTATTTCGAGGTCAAGAACCTGCTTAATACGCCACTGCGCTATGATGACGGGAATTCTTCGCGACCCCAGCAGATCGAGTACTACGGCCAGACCTACGAATTCGGCGTTCGCGCGAAATTCTGAGACAACCCTAACGATAGACCATGATACAAGTAGGGAAGTCACCCCCGCCGACACATACGCGGTTGTCGTCCGTCACCACAAATCCGAGCCGTTGATAGAACGTCACATTTTGGGGTCTCTGGGTTGTCAGAGAGTCGGGACGGGTCGACGACCTGCTCAAACCATTGCCGGAGAAAGCGGGTTTCAACGCCCGCACCTCTGTGAGCGGCGCCGACGACCATATTGTTCAGGCACCAGCTTTCGCGACCGCCAAGGCCGATGGCTCGCCGCCTCCCCAGTTCCTTGACTGACGATATCATCCGGTTGCACGCCGCCTCGGCGTGGAGCACAGCCATTTCGGCCATTCCGAAGCTTGCCATCTGCTCCGGCGTGGCCTTGGGCGCGCCGGGCGCATGCCAGAACGCCATCGCGGTAATTTCGTCTTGCGTGGTTTTCAGCGCGAAGCTTCAACCTGTCGCCAGTTGCCCGCCCAGATTGACATACATCAGCCATCGCGACTGATCCTGGCGGGTCGGCAAGTCCGGGTAGATGAAGGTGTGCCCCGGGTTATCGAAGAAGGCTTCCGTCGCCAGGTCGGCCGCCGCGCCGCGGTCGGCGACCGTCGGAACCGAGGGTATGAGCGAATCCAGTTCCACCTTCAGTCCGCCACCGGCCATGGGTCGTTGGCCATGGCCGGGCGCCCGTCAACTATCCAGGAAGCTGCGCAGCTTGCGGCTGCGGCTGGGGTGTTTAAGCTTGCGTAGCGCCTTGGCTTCGATCTGGCGGATGCGTTCGCGGGTGACGCTGAACTGCTGGCCGACTTCCTCAAGGGTGTGGTCAGTGTTCATGCCGATGCCGAAGCGCATGCGCAGGACGCGTTCCTCGCGCGGGGTCAACGAAGCGAGCACGCGTGTCGTTGTTTCTCGAAGATTGCTCTGGATCGCCGCGTCAATCGGCAGGACGACATTTGGGTCCTGGATGAAATCGCCCAGGTGGCTGTCTTCCTCGTCCCCGATCGGCGTCTCGAGGCTGATCGGCTCCTTGGCGATCTTGAGCACCTTGCGGACCTTTTCCAGTGGCATGGCCAGTTTCTCGGCCAGTTCCTCCGGCGTCGGTTCGCGGCCGATCTCGTGCAGCATCTGCCGGCTGGTGCGCACGATCTTGTTAATGGTCTCAATCATATGCACCGGGATGCGGATGGTGCGGGCCTGGTCGGCGATCGAGCGGGTGATGGCCTGACGAATCCACCAAGTGGCGTAGGTGGAGAACTTGTAGCCCCGGCGGTATTCGAACTTGTCGACTGCCTTCATCAGACCGATGTTGCCTTCCTGAATAAGATCAAGGAATTGCAGGCCGCGGTTGGTGTATTTCTTGGCGATCGAGATCACCAGGCGAAGGTTGGCCTCGACCATTTCCTTCTTGGCCTGGCGCGCCTCGCGCTCCCCCTTCTGGACGGTGTGAACGATGCGGCGATAGTCATCGATCGGCACGCCCGACTCCATGGCCAGCGCGGCGATTTCGCGGCGGATATCGGCGACCTGGTTGGCGTCGTTCTCGACGAACTTCTTCCAGCGCACGCCCAGGGCGGCGACCTTGTCGCTCCAGTTTGGGTCCATTTCGGAGCCGAAATAGGCCTTCACGAATTCGCCGCGCGAAATCCCGTAGCTATCGGCAACACGCAGCAGCCGGCCCTCAAGGCCCATCAGGCGCTTGTTGATCGCATAAAGCTGCTCGACCAGTGCCTCGATGCGGTTGTTGTTCAGGCGCAGGGTCTTGAGCTGCACGACGATGGCGCTGGAGGCGGTTTCATAGGCCGCCCGGTCCACATCACCGAGGTCCGCGCCGCGCAGGCGATGCTCGACCAGCCTGTCCTGCAGACGTCTGAAGGATTCGAACTCCAGGGCTATGGCGTCGAGCGTGGCCATCACGCCTTCCCGCAGTTCGCCCTCCATGGCGCTGATGGTCGGGCCTGCGCCGTCGTCAAAATCGTCTTCGTCGGCGGCCTCGGCGGCGGCGGCTCGCGTGCCGTCCTCGTCATCAAGGGGTTCGGCCGGACCGGCGGCGGCGTCGATAGCCTCTTCGGCCGCGGCGGCGTCGGACAGCGCCTGGGCGACTTGGCCGCCGTAGGTCTGTTCGAGATCGATCACCTCGCGCAACAAGATGCGACCCTGGCCGAGTTCCTCTCGCCAGACCATGATCGCCTCGAAGGTCAGGGCGCTTTCGCACAGGCCTCGGATCATGGTGTCGCGGCCGGCCTCAATGCGCTTGGCAATAGCGATTTCGCCCTCGCGCGATAGCAGCTCGACCGAGCCCATCTCGCGCAGATACATGCGCACCGGGTCGTCAGTGCGGTCGAAGGCGCTCTGCTTGTCGGCCGCTTCGGCGACGGCGGTTTCCTCGCGTACGGCGACCTCGGTGGCCTCGGCCGGCTCTTCCTCGGCCTCCACGACATTGACGCCCATCTCCGAAAGCATGGCCAGGGTATCTTCGATGGCCTCGGAGGTGACTTCCTCGGAGGGCAGCACCTTATTCAGCTCGTCCATGGTGACGTAGCCGCGGGCCTTGGCCTGTTTGATGAACTTCTTGACGCCGGCGTCGGTCAGGTCGAGCAGCGGGCCGTCGGTGACGACGGGGGCTTCGACTTCCGGCGCTTCGGCGGTTGCGGTGGTGGTCATTCAAATATCTCCGACAGCGGCGTCAGGCGCCCCGGACTAGGCGACACCGCGAAAATGGTGATGGCGAGGCCATACCGCGAGGGTTTGCCCCCTCACGTTCCCGTTTCACCGGTCCAAATCGATCCTGTTTTGATCGCTCGTCGCAGCAGGTCGCGTTCCTTCTTTAGGCTCATGAGCACAGACACGCTGTCGCCCCCGGCCAAACCAAGTTTGGCTAAGTTGAGGGCATCTTCCAGAGCGGCCACGCGGTTCAAGACCTCGAAGGCATACGACCACTGGGATTTGGCCGCAGTGAGGGTGACATCATCTTTTGTGAAGGGCGCGCCCGCGTACGCAGCGGCCCGGTCGACGTCAATCAACAGCGTACTAAATCCAGCTTGTTTGAGATGGCGTTGAAGGGCCACGCTGTCAAGGTGTTCGGCCTCCAGACGGACACGGATGATTTCCCTGGCCAGGTCGTTCAACGCCGGATTGCCGAACCCGCGGGACTGCAAAGCCTCCAGATGATCGTCCAGCACGGCCGGATCGGCGATGGCGTAGCTAGTCAGGGCCGCCGCCACCGGATCGATGGCCAGAGAGAGGCGCCGGGCCGCGTCCCTCGACTGGGGCTTGGCCGACGTTGGCGGATCGGGCGCGAAGCGATTCCACTTTCGTCCGGACGGCGCCCGGCTTCCCGGCGGCGCCATTCGTCGCGGGGACTCGAACAACTTGTCGAGCCGTGACAGCAAGGCGTCGCGGTAGGCCGAGGCCAGGTCGCCATCGGCGATGACCTTGGCGGCGGCCCGCAGGCGCTGTTTCAGACCGGCCCGGTTCTCCGGTGTTTCCAGGGGCCCGGCGTCACGTTCGCGCGTAAACAGGGCGTCTATGAAGGGCGTGGTCGCGGCCAGCTGGGCCTTCAAGGCGGGCGCGCCTTGCTCGCGCAGGATGTCGTCGGGGTCCTTGCCTCCAGTGACGATGGCGAATTTGAAGCTCTTGCCCGGTTGCAGCAGCGGCAGCGCCCGGTCCATCGCTCTTGATGCTGCCTGCATTCCGGCCCGGTCACCGTCGAAACATAAGGTCGGCTCCGGGTGGAGGCGCCAAAGCAGCTCCATCTGAGTTTCGGTCAGGGACGTGCCCATGGCCGCCACCGCGGCGACACTGGTCCGCTGGCAGGAGATCACATCCATATAGCCCTCGACCACAACCAGCCCTGCGTCGTCGCCGCCGGCGTGCAGCAGCTTGCGCGCCTCGGGCAGGCCGTAGAGCACCCTACCCTTGTCGAAGAGCTCGGTGTCAGGGCCGTTCAGATATTTCGCCCTCGCCTTGGGATCCATCGCCCGACCGCCAAAAGAGATGATCCGGCCCCGCGCGTCGCTGATAGGGAAGATGATCCGGTCGCGGAACCGGTCGTAGCCTTCGCCGCCATCCTCCGGCGCGATCATTACTCCCGCCGCGACCAGTTCGCGCGGCAAGGCGCCCTTGGCGACCAGATAGTCCTTCAGGGCGGTCCGGCTGGGCGGACTGAAGCCAATGCGAAAGCGCGACCATTCGGGTTGGGGGAGACCACGCCTGGCCAGATAGTCCCGGGCCGCGCCCCCCGCCGGCCGGCGAAGCTCGGCCTCGAACCAGGCTGTGGCGGTATCCAGCCATTCGGCCAGGGACTGGCGACGCTTTTCCTGGACGGCCGCCTCGGGATCAGGCTCCGGCAGGGCGAGACCCGCCTCCCCCGCCAGCCGCTCCACCGCCTCGACGAAGCTCAGCCGCTCGGTTTCCTGGAGAAAACTGATCAGGTCGCCGTGTTTTCCGGACGAGAAGTCGTGGTAAAACCCCTTGTCGTCATTGACGAAAAACGAAGGGGACCGCTCTTTGTTGAACGGCGAAAGTCCCACATATTCCCGCCCTTGACGGCGCAGCTTCACGGTCTTGCCGATCACATCGGAAAGACGCAGCCGCGATTTTATCTCGTCAAGGAAACGGTCGTCGAAGCGCACGCTGGGATCATAACTCGTGCGCTCGGCTGTGTCCCCCAAAGGGGCCACGCTTGTAGCTTTCAGAACCGATAAGTATTTGCGAATTTTGACCCCATGACTACAATCGCGAGGGTGAAGAAGATCACGCATGGCTGACAGAACTTGGAGCGTCGCAGAAGCCAAGGCGCGGTTTAGTGAATTGGTCGAGAAGGCGAAGACCGAGGGGCCGCAACACGTGACCAGACACGGCTGGGACGCCGCCGCCGTGGTCTCTGCGGCGGACTGGGAACAGCGAACCTGACCTACGCGATCGTCTATCGAGGCTCTGCTTGATCCTTCCATTCGCGGCACCCTAGCCCCCGGCGAGGAGGCCGTGTTCGATAGGGATCGTACCGACAACCGACCGCCACTCGCCTTTTGAAGTATCTGCTCCACACCAATGTCGTGATCGAACCGACGGCCGCTTCGCCAAGTGCCCGGGTTATGACCTGGCTCGGTGCGCAAACTCGCTTCAACGTGCATGTCAGCGTGGTCACCCTCGCCGAGATCGAGGAAGGGATCGCGCGACTATCCAAGAGCCGCCGCCAGAGCGATCTGAAAGCCTGGCGAGACACCTTGATTGACACCCTTGGCGACCGTCTGATTGGCATGAACGCCGGAATCGCCGCGACTTGGACCGCCTTGCGCGCCCACCTGGCGGCCCAGCGCCAGTCCATCGCGCCGCTGGACGCCTTTATCGTCGCCACCGCCGAACATCATGGATTCACCTTGGTGACGGAGACCGAGAGGCATTTTTTGCGTTGGGGCGGACCCATGATCAATCCCTGGGTCGCCCCGTGAGAGGCGGGTTCACCATCCTTCTCAATGATTATTTCGCGGCACGCCCATGGTCTGGGCGATGCGCTGGTAGCGGGCGGCCGGTTCGAGGATCGATCCGGTTTCCATCTGGCCGACCATGCTGCGCTGGATTTCCTGCCACGGGGTTTGGCTGGCGGGGAACTTGAAGCCGCCGGCCGCGTCGAGCGCCGCACGGCGTTCGGCCATCTCGGCCTCGGAGACCAGCAGATCC
>JAYVYH010000314.1:0-6739 GCA_043784385.1 Caulobacteraceae bacterium
TTCTTCAGCCCGACAAGACGGTCAAGGCCCGTCCCGTTACGTTGGGTCCCGGCACGGCCGAAACGGTCTCGATCGCGTCAGGCCTCAAGGCCGGCGAGATCGTAATCACCGCCGGGGGCGATCGTCTGCGCGAAGGCTCCAAGGTCGTGCTCCCACGGTCGTGAATCCCTCTCGCCCTTTCATCGAACGGCCGGTGGCGACCTCGCTGCTGATGGCAGCGATCCTGCTGGCGGGCATTGTGGCGTTCCACTTCCTGCCGCTCTCGGCGCTGCCGGAAGTCGACTACCCCACCATCCAGGTCTCGACCTCCTATCCAGGCGCCAGTCCGGAGGTGATGGCGACCACGGTCACCGCGCCGCTCGAGGTCCAATTCGGTCAGATGTCCGAGCTGAACCGGATGTCGTCGATCAGTTCCGGTGGGTCGTCGATCGTCACGCTGCAGTTCGG
Source organism: Caulobacteraceae bacterium (assembly GCA_043784385.1). GTDB lineage: Bacteria > Pseudomonadota > Alphaproteobacteria > Caulobacterales > Caulobacteraceae > Acaudatibacter. Next base: position 448 of record JAYVYH010000314.1, read on the forward strand.
CCTGGGCCTTGGCCTCGACGTGGCCGAACAGGAGGTCCAGGCCTCGATCAATGCGGCGACCGCCCTGCTGCCGACCGACCTGCCGGCGCCGCCGATCTACGCCAAGGTCAATCCAGCCGACGCGCCTGTGCTGACCCTCGCCCTGAGTTCCAAGAGCCTTCCACTCACCGATGTCGAGAGCGCCGGCAACCAGCAATTGGGCCAGAAGATTTCTCAGCTTGCCGGGGTCGGTCTCGTGTCGGTCAGCGGCGGCCAAAAGCCGGCGGTGCGAATCCAGGTCAATACCCAGTTGCTGGCGTCCTACGGTCTCTCCCTGTCCCAGCTCAGTTCCGCGATCGCCTCGGCCAACGCCAACGGCGCGAAGGGCAACTTCGACGGCCCCACCCGTTCCTACGCCATCGACGCCAACGACCAACTTCTGACCACCGACGACTACGCCCACCAGATCGTCGCCTACCGAGACGGCGCTCCGGTCAGGCTCACCGACGTCGCCAATGTGGTCGCCGGGGCCGAGAACACCGAATTGGGCGCCTGGTACAATCGCACTCCGGCCGTGCTGCTGAATGTGCAACGCCAACCCGGAGCGAATGTCATCAGCACAGTGGACAAGATCAAGGCGGCCCTGTCCGATCTCCAGACCAGCCTACCTCCCGGTATCGACGTCAAGGTGGTGTCCGACCGCACGACCGGAATCCGGGCCTCGGTCACTGATGTGGAATTCGAACTAATGCTCAGCGTCGCCCTGGTAGTGGCGGTGATCTTTGTGTTCCTGCGCAGCCTGCCCGCCACCCTGATCGCCAGCGTCGCGGTACCGCTCTCGCTCATTGGCGCCTTCGCGGTGATGTACGAGCTGCACTTCTCCCTCAACAACCTGACGCTGATGGCGCTGACCATCGCCACTGGCTTCGTCGTCGACGACGCCATCGTGATGATCGAGAATATTTCGCGCTATATCGAAGCCGGCGAAAAACCGATGGACGCAGCGCTCAAGGGCGCCCAGCAAATCGGTTTCACGATCATCTCGTTGACGGTCTCGCTGATCGCCGTGCTGATTCCACTGCTGTTCATGGGCGATGTCGTGGGCCGGTTGTTCCGGGAGTTCGCGATCACCCTGGCGGTGACGATCGTGATTTCGGCGGTGGTGTCCCTGACCCTGGTGCCGACGCTGTCGGCCCGGTGGCTGAAGACGCACGACAGGATGGAAGACAGCGCCTTTGGACGACGGTCCAAGGCGACGCTGGACTGGGTGATCGGCCGCTATGATGGGGCGTTGACCTGGGTGCTAGACAGACAGGGCGCAACCCTGATCACCGCCCTAATCACTCTGGCGGTCACGGTGGTGCTGTTCCTCTTGATCCCAAAGGGGCTGTTTCCCACCCAGGATACCGGCCTGGTCCAGGGCGTCACCCAGACCGGCCAGGGCGTCTCTTATTCGGGCATGGCCGACGTCCAGCAAAAGGTGGCTTCCGAGTTGCTCAAGGATCCCGATGTCGCCAGCCTGACCAGTTTCATCGGTGTCGATGGCGTGAACACGACGCTCAACACCGGGCGCATGCTGATCACCCTGTCGCCATTCGGTCATCGCACGGCTTCGTTGCAAACCATCCTGGAGCGAATGCGGCGGGCCGCCGACCCCGTGGCCGGCGTCAGCCTGTTCGTACAGCCTGTGCAGGACCTGACGATCGATTCATCCTCGAGCAGGACCCAATACCAGTTCGCCCTGCAAGGGTCCGACACCGCCACGGTGGCGATGTGGTCCGCCAAGCTGGTCGAGCGGCTGTCCAGAGAGGCCAAGATCCGCAACGTCGGCTCGGACCTGCAAAATGACGGTCTGGCGGCCTATATCGACATTGACCGCGACAACGCCGCGCGCCTGGGTATTACACCAGCCTCCGTGGACGAGGCCTTGTACTACGCCTTTGGCCAGAGGATCATTTCGACGATCTTCACCCAGTCGAGCCAGGAACGGGTGATCCTTCAGGCCGACCCGCATGCGCTGCAAACTCCGGACTCGCTGAAAGACCTCTATCTGACCTCGGCGACCGGCAAGGCGACCCCCCTGGGGGCGATCGCCACCATCTCCTCCCGCGCCGCGCCGCTGCAGGTCAATCACGTGGGCCAGTTTCCGGCGGCGAACATGTCGTTCGACACGGCGCCGGGCGTATCGCTGGGTGACGCGGTGGCCGCCATCCAGAGGGACGAGGCGGCGATCGGCGTGCCGGCCACCATCACCACCGCTTTCCTCGGCGCCGCCAACGCCTTCAAGGCCTCGCTCGGCAATGAGCTGTGGCTGATCCTGGCGGCCATCGTAGCGGTGTATATCGTGCTGGGCGTACTCTATGAGAGTTATATCCATCCAATCACCATCCTCTCTACCCTGCCCTCGGCCGGGGCCGGGGCGTTGTTCGCCCTGATGATCGCTGGCCAGGACCTGGGGGTGATCGGCATCATCGGCATCATTCTGCTGATCGGCATCGTCAAGAAGAACGCCATCATGATGATCGATTTTGCCCTCGACGCCGAACGAAACGAGGGCAAGTCGCCCCGGGAAGCGATCCACCAGGCCGCGCTGCTCCGGTTTAGGCCGATCATCATGACCACTTTGGCGGCGCTGTTCGCGGCCCTGCCGCTGATGTTCGGCTGGGGCGTCGGGTCGGAGCTGCGCCATCCGCTGGGGATCAGCATCGTGGGTGGGCTGATCGTCAGCCAGGCTCTGACCCTGTTCACGACGCCGGTGATCTATCTCCAGTTCGACCGCCTAGCCCGCCGCTTCCACCGCACGGGACTCGCCAGGAGGTGAACCTGCCGGCGATCTTCATCGGACGCCCGATCGCCACCGTTCTGTTGACGCTAGGTGTCACACTGGCAGGCATGGCGGCGTTCTTTCTACTGCCGATATCGCCGCTGCCAGAGATCGACCTGCCGACCATCAGCGTCACCGCCAGCCTGCCCGGGGCCAGCCCCGACACCATGGCCACCAGCGTCGCAACCCCGTTGGAAAAGCATCTGGGCGTCATCGCCGACGTGACCGAAATGACCTCAAGCAGCCGGGTCGGACAGACCAATATCACCCTGCAGTTCGGGCTGGATCGCGATATTGACGGTGCGGCGCGGGACGTCCAGGCGGCCATCAACGCCTCCCGTGTGGACCTGCCGACGACGCTGCGCAGCAATCCCACTTATCACAAGCTCAATCCCACCGACGCGCCAATCATCATATTGGCCATGACCTCGGCGACGCGTTCCCCCGAACAGATCTACGATGTCGCCTCGACGATCATCCAGCAGCAGCTGAGCCAGGTGAAGGGCGTCGGAGAAGTGACGCTCGGAGGCGGCTCCCTGCCAGCGGTGCGGGTTGAGCTGAATGTTCTCGCCTTGGCCCGCTATGGCATCGGCCTGGAGGACGTCCGGGCGGCCCTGGCTTCGGCCAATGCCAATCGTCCCAAGGGCATCGTCCAGGACGGCCATCTGCGGTTTCAGGTCTACACCAACGACACCGGGCTGAAGGCGGCGACCTTCGCGCCCCTGCTGATCGCCTATCGCAACGGAGCCGCGGTGCGCCTTTCGGATATCGCGCAGGTCGTCGACGGCGTGACCGACGTTCACAATATCGGTCTGTTCAATGGCAAGCGCGCAATTATCGTCAGGGTCAGCCGCCAGCCCGCCGCCAACATCATCGACACCGTCGACCGTGTGAAGGCGTTGGTACCCGCCCTTAGGCGAGCGCTTCCCGCCGACATCGACATGACCGTCGCCACCGATCGCACCACGACCATCCGCTCATCCCTAAATGAAGTGGAGCGCACCGTGCTGATATCGATCGTACTGGTGGTGGCGGTGGTGGCGTTTTTCCTGCGCAATGGGCGCGCGGTCCTGATCCCCAGCGTGGCGGTGGCGGTGTCCCTGCTGGGCGCGCTCGGGGTGATGTTCCTGCTGGGCTTCTCGCTCGACAACTTCTCGCTGATGGCGCTGACGGTTTCCACTGGGTTCGTGGTCGACGACGCCATCGTCGTGGTGGAAAATATCACCCGCCACGTTGAAGCCGGCATGGACAGGCTGGAAGCCGCTCTGTTGGGGGCAAAGGAAGTGGCGTTCACGGTGCTGTCGATCAGCCTCTCCCTGGTGGCGGTGTTCCTGCCGATCCTGCTGATGGGGGGGCTGGTGGGACGGTTGTTTCGCGAGTTCGCAATGACCCTGTCGGCGGCCATCCTAGTCTCGCTGGTGGTGTCGCTGACCACCACCCCGATGATGTGCGCCTTTCTGATCGATCGTGCCAAACCGGCCGACCAGCAAGGGCGGCTTGGCCGGATCGCGGACGCCGGCTTCGCGCGGATGCTGAGGTTGTATGAGCGCGCGCTGGATTGGGCTCTCGGGGCCGGGCCGCTGATGATCGTCGTCCTGGTGGCGACGATCGGCCTGTTCATTTTCCTGATCGGCGTCGTGCCAAAGGGCTTCTTCCCGGAACAGGATACCGGCCAGATCGCTGCGGGCCTTCAGTCAGACCAGTCGAGTTCGTTCGCCGTCACCTCGGGGCGCCTGGCACGGTTCGTGAAGATCGTGGGCGCCGATCCGCTGGTGGACACTGCGGTGGCCTTCGCCGGAAACAACGCCGGTGGCGGATTCATGTTCATCAGCCTGAAACCAAACAGCCGCCAGCAAGGCGGGTCCGCGGCGGTGGTGCAACGCCTTCGCCCCAAGCTAGGGCGGGTCGCCGGCGCCAGTATCTTCCTGAATCCGGTGCAGGACATCGGCGCCGGCGGGCGGCAAAGCAACGCCGCCTATCAATACACGCTGGAGGCGGGAGATCTGGCCCAACTCCGCTTCTGGGCGGGGCGTCTGGCCGATGCCCTGAAGAAGCAACCCGGTTTGACCGACGTCAACACCGACCAGGAGGATCATGGCCTGGAAAGTTTCGTCGCGGTCGATCGGGATAAGGCCGCTCGCCTGGGCATCACCAACGCCGCGATCGACAGCACCCTCTATGACGCCTTCGGCCAGCGGCAGGTTTCCACCATCTATAAGGAAACCAATCAGTACAAAGTGGTCATGGAGGCCGCGCCGCCCTTCACCCAGGATCCGACCCGGCTCAACGATATCTATGTCAGTAACGGCACGGCCGCGAAGACATCCGGGACGGTCGCTGGCGCCGCTGCGGGCGCCAGCCCCACTCAGTCCAGCAATAACGCGCACAGATCCGCCAATGTCGCCGGCCAGCCCGGAGCCCTGGCGGCGGGCTCGGGCGCCACGTTGGCGGTGGGCGCCACGGCTGTCGCCGGGCCGACCGCCCCGCCGGGCCGGGCGGCGTCCCAGGGCGTGGCGGTCAGCACGGCGGCGGAGGTTGTCGCCCCCCTCTCGGCCTTCGCTCACTGGGCCGACGCCGCCACCCCAACATCGGTCAGCCACCAGGATTCCGAGCCCGCCACGACGATTTCCTACAACCTGCCGCCCGGCAAGTCGCTCGGCGACGCCGCCAAGGTCATCGCCCAGGTCGAGGCCCAGATCGGCATGCCGACCAGCATTCACGGCGCGTTCCAGGGTACAGCCAAGATCTTCCAGGATTCACTGGCCACGGAGCCACTGCTGATCGGGGCGGCGCTGGTCGCGATCTACATCGTTCTGGGGGTCCTGTATGAGAGCTATATCCACCCCCTGACCGTGCTCTCCACCCTGCCCTCGGCCGGGATCGGCGCGGTGATCGCTCTGATAATCTTCCATATCGAGTTCACGATCATCGCCCTGATCGGGGTCATTCTGCTGATCGGCATCGTCAAGAAGAACGCCATTCTGATGATCGACTTCGCGATCGTGGCGGAGCGGGACCAGGGCCTGGCCCCGTTCGACGCCATCCGCCAAGCGGCCCTGGCCCGGTTCCGGCCGATCATGATGACCACCTTCGCGGCCATGTTCGGCTCCCTGCCGCTGGCGATCGGCTGGGGCGACGGCGCGGAACTCAGGCAGCCCCTCGGCATTACGATCATCGGCGGGCTGCTGGTCAGTCAGGTGATCACGCTGTTCACCACACCGGTGGTCTATATCTATCTCGACCGTCTCAGAGGCCGGCGGCGGCGCGGCGCGGACCGCCCTCCGACCGGGCCAGACCCGGTTCCTGCAACTTGAGGACGCCCAAAATCTTGGCCCGTCGTTCGCACTCGGTCTTTAATATCCCAACGTTGACTCTGCTCGTGACCTTCGCGGGCGCGGGCCTGAATGCCTGCATGGTAGGGCCGACCTACCATCGCCCAACGGCCCCGATGTCGCCGTCCTTCAAGGAGGCCGAGGGTTGGTCGCCGGC
>JAYVYH010000315.1:0-6664 GCA_043784385.1 Caulobacteraceae bacterium
GAACTGTGACATGATATAGCGCGCCAGAAGTAAGTTGGCACCTAGAACCTATCCAGCAATCGGTGTTACACAAATTCTTAACGGTCAGGCTTGCTTGGCCATGACCGCGGGAATGGCGAATCCCACGCCGGCCGAGGCGCCCGAACTGGAGACGATGGCGGTGTTCACCCCGATCAGATCGCCATTCATGTCCACCAGCGGGCCGCCTGAGTTGCCCGGATTGATCGAGGCGTCGGTTTGGATGAAGAACGCATAGTCGTTTTCTCTGACCTGGGATCGCGCCAACGCCGAGATGATGCCATTGGTCACCGTCTGGCCGACGCCAAAAGGATTGCCGATGGCCAGGACCAGATCGCCGACCTGGGGGTTGCTCGCATCGTCAATGGCGATGGTGGGCAGGCGCTCGCCCTTGCTGTCGATCTTCAACACAGCCAGATCGGCCCGGGCGTCATCCAGCAGAACAATGGCCGGCCACTCGCGCCGGTCGGCGGTGGCGACGCGGATCTCCTGGGCTCCGGCGATGTTGTGGTGGTTGGTCAGGATCACCCCATCGGCGCGAACGATAGATCCCGAGCCGAGCGACTGCTCCACCCGCTCGCGAGGGACACCGCCGGCAAACAGGCTCCAGAACGGATCGAGCTGCTGACGGACCACACGGCGGGAATAGACGTTAACCACCGCCGGAGCCGTCCGTTTCACGATCGGTGAGAACGACATTTTCATCGTCACCAGATCGGAAGGCACCTGTCTCTGTGCGGGCTGGGCGATAGCGCTCCCGGCGGCGAGTGAAAATAGGATCAGAAGAACTACAGATCGGTTCAGGGTCATGAAGATCACGCTACACCAATTCGGGAGTGCGGATTTACCCTCTGCCCCGGGCCGCGATCAAGGCGGGGAGCGATGGTTCAGGCCGATGCGGCCAAAGTGGTCGGCGTAGCAACCCGCAGCGAAGGCATAAACGCCGTGAGCAGCAATGCCGCGGAAATCAGGATCGGCAAGCCAGGCAGATGCAGCGTAGCGTTGTTTCTGACCGCCCAAGAAAAGCTGAGTCCGAACAGAGGCGGCCCCAGCACAGAGGCGATGCCCTGGACACTCTAGGAGACGCCCTGCAACTGACCCTGATTCCGCGGTCCGACCCTTCGGGTCATCAGGCCCATCAGTCCAGGGGTCATAAAGCCGCTAAGCGCCCAAACCGGAATGCCAAGCAGGTAGATCGGGCCGGTGGGAGCCAGCGCATAGATAGTCAGGCCAAGCGCGCCCATTCCCGAGCCGACCAACACCGCGCCGCGTTCGCCGATGCGCTTCACCAACGGCCCGACCATGAACATCTGAACAACGATCTGGGCGGCGCCAGTGGCCATAAAGGTCCACCCCAGGGTGCTGGGAGTCCAGCCGTAGCGATAGCCGCTGTAAAGCACGAAGATAGAAGGCAGCACAGTGAAGCCTAGTTGAAATAGAAAGGCGACCGCCACCAGGGCCGCAAGCCGGCCCCGTTCAAGCAGAAAGGCCAGTGAGCCCAGGGGGTTGGCCCGCGCCCAGTTGATCGTCGTCCTGCGTCGCTCTGGCGGAAGGGATTCGGGCAGCACGAGCACGCCGTAGACGGCGTTGATCAGGCAAAGGCCGGCGGCGACCATGAACGGCAGCCGCAGACTCACCTCGCCCAGCACCCCGCCGATGCTGGGGCCGAGGATGAAACCAAAACCGAACGCCGAGCCGAGGATACCAAAATTGCGCGCCCTTTGATCGGGTGGGGTCACATCGGCCACATAGGCGTTGGCGGTGGAGAAACTGGCGGCGGTAACGCCATTGAGCACACGGCCGACGAACAGCCACGCCAGGGTCGGGGCGAAGGCCATGAACAGAAAGTCGATGAACAGGCCGAAGATCGACAACAGCATCACCGGCCGGCGACCGTAGCGATCCGAGAGCATGCCCAATACCGGGCCACAGACAAACTGCATCAGGCCCCAGACAGTGCCGAACAACACATTCCATTCGGAGGCCGCGGCTGTATCGCCACCAACCATGTGTTTGATCAGATTGGGTAGGATCGGGATCATGATCCCGAACGAGACGGCGTTGATCAGGGCGGAGGCGAAGATAAAGCCGAAGGCCGCCGCGCGGCGCGGTCTCTGATCCATGATAGTCGGTTGGCTCACAAGCCTTGCTTTCCCTGTGATCGGTCCGAAATGAACGCGTTCAGCTCGGACAGCGAGCCTTGCCACCATTCAGCGTGCCGCCGCAGGAATACGGCGTTGGGGAACCCGTGACGGGCGACATGGACGGCGGGCACGCTGTCCCAGCGTCGGTGCTCCACGGTCACCCGGGTTTCGTCCACTACGGCTTCAAAGCGCACTTCCACCTCGGTGTCCTGATCGGTCGCGAACGTCGCCTGCCGCCAGCCAAACACCAGCCGATCGGGCGGTGACCAGGCGCGCACCTTGCCGATCTCAAAAATCTCGCCGTTGGCCAAGGTCTGGATGAGGCGCCCGCCCTCGCCGGGCTCGAACGACAGCACACCAGGATCCCTCGGCGTGAAAGCGAACAGCGCGTTGGGCCGCCACCATAACGCGATGTCGCGCGTAAAGACTTCGAAGGCGCGCTCCGGCGTCGCGTGGACGCGAAGGGCGACCAGAACGCGCGAACTCACCCCGGGGCGACCTTCTCAATATGGGCCTTGAAGGCGACGAGTTGGTCGGCCCACTGCTGCTCGGTGTCTTCCAGCCACCGCTTCAGTTCAATCATCGGTTCAGCCCTCAGGGAGTAGATGCGCACGCGCGCGTCAAATGGCGGATGGGATTCATCCAGCAAGCCGCATTGCTTGAGCGCGCGCAGGTGGCGGCTCATCGCCGGCGGCGCCAGCTTGAGCGCCCGCGCCAAATCCCCCGCTGGCCGCGCCCCTTCGCGCAGTAATTCGATCACCCGGCGCCGGTGCGGATCGGCCAGAGCGGCCAGTGTGGCGTCAAGACCGCGCGTGACCAGGGCGTTGGGGACCTCGGTCAAATCCAGCCAGTTATCTTTAGGCCCGTCTTCGCCTCGGCCACGTCGCGCGTCACGACGGCCACGGTCTGGCCGACGGTCCAGATGTGCCCTTCCGGGTCGACGCATCGATAACTGCGATCGCCGTAGAACTGTGTTTCCGGTTCAGCGATGATCCGGGCGCCCGCTTGGCGGGCTTGTTCGCAGTGAGCATCCACATCGGTCTGAATCTGGATATGGATGGTCTGGGTATTCGTGCCCTCGATCGAGGTCGGGCTCTTGTGGTCGGCCGACCATTCCGAGCCGACCATCACGCAACCACTGCCGAACCGCATCTCCGAATGGGCCACCGCTCCATCGGAGTCTTCGATCAGCAGGGCCAGCTCAAAGCCGAAGGCTTTCTCCAGCCAAGCGATAGCCGTGCGGGGGTCGCGATAGCACACGGCGGAAATCAAGTTGGGGCGCCAGTCAGCCATAGGGTTTTATTTCTCACAAATTGAAATATTTTCCCAACAATGAAACTTTCTTGCATGACCTGTCAATATGGCGCGGAGTTCAATCTGCCCCGAACCCGCCCGACACGATAGTTCGCGCCGCCCCGCCAACCCACACTTGGCCGTCGGTATCCTGGCTGATGTGAATCCGGCCGGCGCACCCTAGCGCCGTTCCTTGGGCCGCGAGGTAGGGCGCGGTCGCCCGGCCGGAAGCCAACAACCATTGAGCCATGGAGGCGTTGAGGCTTCCGGTTACCGGATCCTCCCGCAGCCCACCGTGCTGATCACTGAAGATGGCGCGCAGCTCGAAGGCCAAACCGGAACCCGGCGCGTGCGGACCCACCACGCCGATCTCGATCCGCCGAGTATGGTCGCGGGCGGGCTGCAGCCCCAAGACCGCCTCCGCGGAACTCATCAGCACGCCGATCCAGCCTGGGCCATTGTCGATCCATTGAGCGTCGACGATGTCGCCGCGACCAATCCGCAGAACGGCGGCGACCTCATCCAGCAACGCATCCTCGACCGGACCACCGCGAAGGATAGGCGGAGCAGCAAAGGCGTTGATACCCTGTCCCCGGCGCAACGGGATGAGGCCGGCGCCGCACTCCTGGACCACTTGGCCGGAACCGCGGGGTCGACCGCCGGCCTCCAGCCAGGCGTGGCAAGCGCCCAAGGTCGGATGGCCGGCGAAGGGAAGTTCGCGATCAAGCGTGAAGATCCGGGCCTTATAATCAGCGGCCGGATCAGTCGGCGCCATCAGGAACACCGTCTCCGACAGATTCATCCAGCGGGCGATCTTGAGCATCTTGCCCGCGTCGAACCCTTCGGCGTCGAACACCACGGCGAGCGGATTACCCGCCAGCGGCGTCTCGCCGAACACGTCGACCAGTTTGAAAGCGCGGGTCATAAGATTACCTTTTCGGGGCTGAGAACGCGGGACGGAGTGGCGACGGAGAAACGCCTGGCTCCAGCCACGCAAGCCACCAGCCACAAGCCACAAGAACGACCATCCTGTCGACGCCAACGGCCTCATGCAGCAGGGCCGCGGCGACGCCGCCGCGCGCCAAGCTACGATCCCAGAATACGAAACCGACCAGCATGCTGAACACCGAGGCGTAGGCGAGGCCAGCGAGAGCGGGCCAACCGACTCCCGAAAACGACAGGGGCCGGGACCAGAGCGCTAACCGGACCACTACGGGGGCCGACGGGACAAGGGTCCAGGCGATTACTTCTAGCCCACCTAGATGACGCGACAGTCGGCCACCAAGGTCGCGCCGACGATGGCGAAGGCCCGGAACACCGGCGGGTGGCGTTCGCCGCCACGCAGCACCGCGAAAAGCGCATTCGATAGTGGCAGCAGACCGAAGAAGACTATGGCGTGGACCGAGGTCGTATGTCGCAAGGCCATGCTGGCCAGCAGCGGGAAGCCGAGCAATACGCGCACGGCGACCACCGCCAGGCCGGCGAAGTCGCGGAGAGCCGGCTTCTATGTGACGGGACCCCGGCGACCAGCAACCCTGGCGGAGCGTGGGGCGCCCGTCGAGCAGGAAGTCGATCCGCTATGGGTAATGCGCCACTCGCTGGAGATGGGCGAGGGGGTGCTCAAGCCAGGCTGCGGTTGGCTGCCGAAAGACTGGATGCCGACCAAGGCGATCCGTCGGGCGCTTAGGGCCCAGGCGCGTGGGCCGCCCGGGAGCCCGACCGCCTGTGGTCAGCCGTTGAGCTACGCGCCGATGCGGGCGCTGCTGGCCCGCCGCTTGGCCGAACAGGATATCGCCGCCGACCCCAACCAGGTGGTGCTGACCGACTCCGGCAACGCGGCGCTCGACCTGCTCTGCCGGCTGCCGGTGCGCCCGGGCGACGCCGTAGTGGTCGACGATCCTTGCTACTTCAATTTTCTCAACACCCTGCGGGCGCACGGCGCACGGATCGTCGGCGTGCCCTCTACCCCGAATGGACCAGACTTCGACGCCTTTGCCAAAATGGGTGCGCGTCCATACGCCCCGGCCTATCTGACCACTGGCGCGTTCTACAACCCCGTAGGTGCGACAGCGGCGCCCACGGTGCAGCATAGGCTGCTGGGGTTGATTCAGTCTCACGACATGATGGTGATCGAGGACGACATTTTCGCCGATTTCGAGAATGAGCCAACGCCGCGGCTGGCGGCGTTCGACGGTTTCGAGCGGGTCTTCCATCTGGGCAGCTTCTCGAAGATGCTGTCCGCCTCGATCCGCCGCGGCTTCATCGTCGCGCCGCCCCGGTGGAGTGACGCCCCGGTGGAGTGACGCCCTGGTCGACCTCAAGCCCGCCACGACCTTCAGACCCGGCGATCTTGGCGCGCGCATGGTCTGTCGCCTGCTGTCGGACGGCGGCGAACGCCGTGTCGAGGCGGTGCTTACACGCCTGCCCAAGGCGCGCGGTGAGACGCGCGAGCGCTTGCTGGCGGCGCGCCTTACCCTCTGGGGTGAGCCGCGCGACGGCACGTTCCTATGGGCGCGCCTGCTGGGACCGCTTAGCGCGGTCGAGGTAAGCCAAGCTGCGATGCGGCTTGGCATGGTGCTGGCGCCCGGCGACGTATTCAGCATCGGCCAGCGGGCAGGGAACTATCTGCGCTTCAACGTCGCCCAGTCGCAGCCGCAGGTGTTCGACGCGCCGGAACGGGCGATGCGGGCGAGTTACCCCTTGCCTCGCGCTTGATCCGCTTCGCCATCGACCAGCGGTGGACCTTGGATGCGCCATCATAGGTTTGAAAGGCGCGGATATCGGGGAAGATCTAGTGGACCGGCGTGTCGTCGGAAACACCCGTACCGCCGGGACTCTGCACGCAGCGATCGGCGATGCGGTAGAGAGCCTCGGCGACCGAAACCTTAGCGAGGCTGGACTCCGGCGTACCGCCGCCGTGGCCGGCGTTGTCCAGCACCCACCAGCTCGTCTGGCCGCTCCCCACCAGCGCCTGGAGTGGGTCAGGCGCGCGGGGGCCAAGCGCACCTGGGCGTATTTGAACCCCTATTCTACTTCACCCAGTATGGAGTCGGCAGATAGGCGCAGGTCGTTGATGGCGATCACGGCATGGTCGCTTGGCATCGTGCGATCAATAGTGTCGGGCACCCGCTCGGTAACGACGGTCGGATCCGGCAGGTCGGCGGGGAACAGGGGCGCCCCCTCCTCCGTCTTGGCCATGATGATACCGA
>JAYVYH010000316.1:0-5398 GCA_043784385.1 Caulobacteraceae bacterium
TCCAGATATCGCGCTGAATGACCAAGCGGTCGTGGTCAATGTGTTTCGCTCCCTGGACGACAAGATCGAGCTGAACCGGCGGATGAATGAGACCCTGGAAGGAATAGCCCAGGCGATCTTCCGCGACTGGTTCATCGACTTCGGCCCCGTCCGCCGCAAACAGGCCGGCGCCACCGACCCCGTCGAAATCATGGGCGCGCTGACCCACGACTTGGCCCTAGCCGCCGAACTTGCGGCGCTGTTTTCGGATGGGTTGGACAATGAGGGTCTGCCAGTGGGGTGGACGATGCGACCTCTCGACGAAATCGCAGAATTCTTGAATGGCCTGGCGCTGCAGAAGTTCCCGGCCACCGATGGGGATGGTGATCCTGGATTGCCGGTCATCAAAATTGCCGAACTGCGTGGCGGTCTCACGGAAAAAACCGACCGCGCGTCCCAAAAAATCCCCGCACGTTACATCGTGCATAATAGCGACTACATTTTCTCCTGGTTTGGCAGCCTGATGGCCAAGGTTTGGACCGAGGGTGACGGCGCGCTGAACCAGCACCTCTTCAAGGTGACATCGGCGGAATTTCCTCAGTGGTTCTATGCTGCCTGGGTTCGATTCCACTTGCCAGAGTTCCAACAGATCGCCGCAGCCAAGGCGACTACCATGGGCCACATCCAGCGGGGCCATCTGTCAGCTGCAATGACGGTTTGCCCACCGCGGGCCACCATAGAAATCATGTCCAATGTGCTCCATCCGCTATGGGACAAAGCGATCCAGGCCGACCTCGAAAACCGCGCCCTCGCCGAAACCCGAGACTACCTCTTGCCCCGCCTGATGTCGGGCGACATTCAAGTGGGGGCTGCGTTACAGTTTAGGGCAAGCAATGAATGATACGCCCACGCCTTCACCTGCTTACCACTCGGGCCTACGGGAATGGCCGCGATTCGATTGGGGTTCTGAGCCGATAGACGGACTCGTTCCGACCTGCCGCATCAGGTCATGGAAGACATTTCAGGCCGTTCTGTCGGAGAGACGGATGAACGCGCCGGGTATTGAGCTGATTTTTCGGGGGCAGAGGCGTCATGAATGGCAACTCACCCCCACCTTGGGTCGCTACACCAGATCGGGCGTCGTCGACCTTCGTCGAGCCGAAGAGCAGAAGCGCGAATTTCGTCTGGCCATGCGTGGCCGCGGTATCGGACCCGACCTCCTAAACGACGACAATGAACTTTGGGCATTCGGCCAGCACCATGGCTTAGCGACTCCGTTGCTGGATTGGACGAAGTCGCCGTTCGTCGCCCTATTCTTTGCATTTTGCGACCCCGACCTACCTTACGAAGATGAAAATGGAAGTCGGGCGGTGTTCGTCATCAATAAGACCGCGCTGGAAGCGCTCACACTGCCTGAAGATCACATCGAGCCGTTGATCGTTCAGCCACTGCAAAACGACCATACGCGCCTTGTCAATCAGGCTGGCCTCTTCACGATCTCACCACTGGGCGGCGACACGCTGGTGACCCGAGTCATGAATCTGGTGGGCGATACCCAGACCATCAACGTGGACGATCCCGAGGCGGTCGGTCGGTTCATGTTCAAGATTCATATCCCGAACGATGACCGTCTCACCTGCTTGAATATGTTGCGAAAAATGAATATTCATCACGGTAGTCTGTTTCCTGACCCAATTGGCGCGTCACTGTACTGCAACGAATGGTTCGGCGGCCGCATCGATAACGAGATTGAAAAGGGGGCAGTTATTGACCCGCCAACTACTTCCGTTGCGAAAATCAGACCAAAGCTAAGAACGAAACCGCCCTCAAAGCCCAGCCGGCGCATAACGGCAACCAGCACCGATCGTGCCAAGATAGCCCGAGGAGACCTTGCGGGAGTTCTGCGCAAGTCCGGAGTCGATAGCCGGTTGGTGCCTCTATTGGTTGATTCGCTGGAGGCCAAATACTACGCTACCGCTCCTACCGATTGGGTTGATCGAGGGTTTGCCACTGCGGCGGTGAGTGTTGAGATCAAACGTATTTTGCGCATGAATGGCGTTGAGAGTGAACGGATAGAGCCCATCGCAAGAGAGGTTCTGATGTTTTTTTCGCCTCCGTCTGAGCCGTCGCGCCCAATATTATTCTTGAGCGCTGCTTTAAACAAAAAGACGCTAGGGGACGAATCGTGAGCGAACTCAACACATGTTTCAAGCGCGTCGATTATGATCTCAGTAACCTGCTTCACTATATTGACTTGGGGGACATTGGCCTACCCGACATCCAGCGGCCGTTCGTCTGGTCCAACGCCAAGGTCCGTGACCTGTTTGACAGCATGTATCGCGGCTTTCCGGTCGGCTATCTGCTGTTCTGGGAAAACGTCGTGGAAGGTGCCCGCGCTATTGGCGCCGGGACGAAGGCTCACAAAGCGCCGAACCGATTAATTGTTGATGGCCAGCAGCGGTTGACGTCGCTTTATGCCGTTTTCAAGGGGGTGCGCGTGTTGGACGCCGACTACCGCGAGCGCCTCATCGAGATCGCGTTCAACCCCAAGACCTGCCGGTTCGAGGTCGCCGATGCGGCGATCCGAAAGGACCCTGAATGGATTTCGAACATATCCGAAATGTGGTCTTCGAAGCGGTCGAGCCGAAAGATCGTCAATGACTACATAGAAAAAGCTAGCCGCAAGGGGCCACTCACCGAAGAGGTCGAAGAGGAGGTCGCTCACAATCTTGACCGCCTTTTCGACCTTCAGAAGTACCCCTTCACGGCGCTTGAGATCGCACCCTCGGTGGACGAGGAGCAGGTGGCGGACATCTTTGTCCGCATCAACAGCGAGGGCGTGAAGCTCAACCAGGCCGACTTCATCCTGACCCTGTTGTCGGTGTTCTGGGACCAGGGTCGAGCCGATCTGGAGGCCTTCTGCCGTTCCGCCCGGAATCCGCCGGCATCGGATGGGCCAGCTTCGTCCTTCAACCACTTCATCAAGCCCGATCCGGACCAGCTGTTGCGGGTTTCAGTGGCGCTCGGCTTTGGCCGGGGGCGACTGAAAAGCATCTATCAGGTGTTGCGCGGCAAGGATGCCGAGACCGGTGAGTTTTCGCCGGATCTCCGCAGTGAGCAATTCGCCCGGCTGGCGGAGGCTCAGGATCACGTCCTGAACCTCACCAACTGGCACCAATTCCTGAGCGCGCTGGTCGGTGCCGGCTTCCGGGGCGAGGAGATGATCTCTTCACGGAATGCATTGCTTTACGCTTATGCCTTTTACCTTTGGGGCCGAGTGAAGTTCAAAATTCCAGAGCACCGGCTGCAGAAAGCCATTGGCCGATGGTTCTTTTTCTCCAGCCTCAACGGTCGCTATACGAACTCGCCAGAAACAACGATGGATGGGGACCTGAACCGGATCAAGAATCTGTCGTCCGGCGATGATTTTCTGGCCGTGCTGGATGGGCTAATCGCCAGCGAGCTTACCGAGGATTTCTGGGGGATCACCTTGCCCTTCAATATCGCCACCTCCTCGGCCCGGAATCCCCAGCTGTTCGCCTTTATCGCGGCTCAAAACCGCATCGGCGCCAACGTGCTTTTCTCCCACAAGAAGGTAGCGGACCTGATCGATCCCGCGCTCAAGGCGAAGAAGAAGCCGCTAGAGCGCCACCATCTGTTTCCCCGGGCGTGGCTCGAAAAAAATATCACCGCCGAGCAGACTGAGATCAACCAGATGGCCAACTATGCGCTGCTGGAGTGGCCCGAAAACATCGACATCGGCATGACGCCGCCGACTGAGTACTTGCCGGAGATCAGGGGCCGGTTTGAGGGCCAGTCGGACCTTTGGAATCGCATGCTCGCTGATCACGCTCTTCCGGAAGAGTGGCACGAGATGAGTTACTTCGCCTTCCTTGAAGCCCGCCGTAAGCTGATGGCCGGTGTTATCCGACGAGGGTTCGACGGCCTGCAATGAACCCCGGCTTTTCCGAAGGCATCGTGTAACAGGTGGCGATGATGACGACGTCAGCTACCGATTGTGGCAGTCGTTGCTGATGGCTGTTCTCTACCACGACGGAAAATTCCCACCGGCTGATCTGGATTGGCCGCGCTTGTTGCCTCTCATCGGCCCGGCCCAAGCTGCCATCGCTCGATATGAGGGTGTGCTGCACGGCATCCCAAATCCCAATGTCTTGCTATCGCCTCTGACCGCCCAAGAAGCGGTGTTGTCCAGTCGGATCGAGGGCACTCAGGCGACCCTCGGCGAGGTGCTCGAGTTCGAGGCTGGCGGCGACGTAAATGATGAGAGCACGCCCAAGAAGGCCGACATCCAGGAAGTGGCGAACTATCGAATGGCGCTGAATGAGGCGACCCGTTTGATGCCGGAACTGCCTCTGTCCCAACGGCTGATCAAGCGAACTCACGAAGTGCTGATGCAGGGTGTCCGAGGGCGGAATAAGGACCCAGGGCAGTACCGACGGATTCAAAATTGGATCGGGCCCGACGGCTGTACGCTCGAACAGGCGCGATTTGTTCCCTGCCCAGCGGACCGTTTGCCGGACGCCATGTCGGATTGGGAACAATACCTTCACGCCGATGCTCCAGACCGTCTCGTGCAGCTGGCGATCGTTCATGCGGAATTTGAAGCTATCCATCCATTCCTGGACGGCAATGGCCGGCTTGGCCGCCTGATCATTCCGCTCGCGCTCCAGTCATACGGTCTGCTGTCACGGCCAAATTTCTATCTGAGCGAGTACCTCGATGGTCATCGGGAGGAATATTACGACCGCCTTCTAGCCGTATCTCGGGACGGCGACTGGACAGGGTGGTGCGCGTTTTTCCTGCGGGCGCTCATTGAGCAGGCCCAAACCAATCAGCGCAAGGCGCTGGAAATTTTGAAGCTATATCAGGACAAAAAAGACTGGATCGCCGAAGTGACCCGTTCTCAGTACGCCGTCCGCGCACTGGACTGGATGTTTGTACGTCCAATCTTCAAGACGTCGGATTTCATCGAAACGGCTGATATTCCGCGCCCAACCGCAAGTCGGATATTGCGGGTCGTGCGCGACGGCGGTCTCCTAAGGGAGCTGCGCCCGGCGTCCGGACGACGTCCGGCCGTGCTGATGTTTGGCGACCTGCTCAACATTGCAGAGGGCCGCGATGCCTTTTGAATCTCACCCGTGCGCAACAAAATCGCTTGTCGATCGTGAAGTGTCGAATCGTGATCGACAAAATTGTTTGTGGCTCACCCACGCGCAACAAAGTCCCTTGCCGTTATCGAGCCGTCGTCCGGTGAACGACAAAGAGGGCGAACCATCTATCGTCATCTGTTCGTGAGCAGCGGCTTTTCCGAAGACATCGTCGAACAGGCCGGCATCGAGACGCTGAAGGATCTCGGTTGGTTCTATCTACCGGGGTCGATGATCGCGCCCGATGGGCC
>JAYVYH010000317.1:0-10822 GCA_043784385.1 Caulobacteraceae bacterium
GGGGTGATCGCCTACAAGATCGCCGCCCACGCCGCCGACCTCGCCAAGGGTCATCCGTCGGCCCGGACCTGGGACGACGCCCTGTCGCGCGCCCGCTTCGAGTTCCGCTGGGAGGACCAGTTCAACCTCGGGCTCGACCCGGAAACCGCCCGCGAATTCCACGACGAGAGCCTGCCCAAGGAGGCCCATAAGACTGCCCACTTCTGCTCGATGTGCGGCCCGAAGTTCTGCTCGATGAAGATCAGCCAGGAAATCCGCGACGCCGCGGCCGGCCAGAACGATGTGGCGGCGGTCGAAGCGGGCCTCGCCGAGATGGCGGAGAAGTTCCGCGAGGGCGGTGGCGAAATCTACGTTGAGGCCAAGGGGTAGGGTGTGATTGATGGCTCCTGGCCTGGGATTGCGGGTCCCCCGTCAGTAGGATCGGGGTGGAGCAACTGGAATGACCGCCTGGGCCAAGCTGAAACGCGAATGGCGCTATCTGAGTGGCTTGATCCGCACCCTGTCGCGGATTCGTTCGATCTCGCCGCAATCGCGCAATCTGATCTGTGATGACCTCGAGCGCGCCGCGGACCGCTGGCGCGGCCGGACGGCGATCCGTTTCGAGGGCGCCAGCCTGACCTATGGAGAGTTGGACGCCCAGGCCGATCGCTTCGCCCACTGGGCGCTCGCCGAGGGTTTGAAGCCCGGCGAGGTGGTGGCGATCCTGCTGCCCAACCGGCTCGACTATCTGCCCCTGTGGTTCGGCCTGACCAAGGTCGGGGTGGTCGCGGCCTTGATCAACAACCAGCTTTCGGGCGCCGCTCTCGCACATTGTCTCGCCATCTCCGGCGCGGCCCTATGTGTGACCGACGAGACGACCACCGAGGCTCTCGAGGGCGTGTCGGCCGGCCTGGAGCGGTCCGTCACGCGCTGGTCGATTGGCGACCTGGGCCGGGGCGGCGGGAGCCTGCCGAGGCCATCGCGCGCGATCCGTCGCGATCTGCGGGCGCGGGACACCGCCCTGCTAATCTACACCAGCGGCACCACCGGCCTGCCCAAGGCGGCTCGGATCACCCACGTCCGCGCCGGGCTCTACATGCGCGGCTTCGCCGGGGCGACAGGCGCGCGGCCCGGCGACCGGATCTATGTCACCCTGCCGCTCTATCACGCGGTCGGTGGGCTGTGCGCCACGGGTGCGGCCCTGCTGAACGGCGCGTCGGTCAATCTTCGCGCGGGGTTCTCGGCCAGCCATTTCTGGGATGACGTGGTCGAGGGCGAGGCCACGATGTTCGTCTACATCGGCGAACTCTGCCGCTATCTGGTCAATCAGCCGCCCGGCCCATCGGATCGCGCCCACCACTTGCGGCTGGCTTTCGGCAACGGCCTGGCCGCCGACGTCTGGGCCGCCTTGGAGGATCGCTTCGGCGTGCCGCGCATCCTGGAATTCTACGGCGCCACCGAGGGCAATGTATCGCTGATCAATTTCGACGGAACGCGGGGCGCCCTGGGCCGGGTGGCCCCGTATCTGCGCGGCTTGTTCAATGTCGCCCTGGCGCGGTTTGACCCTGAGAAGCAGTCGCCGGTCAGAGGTCCCGATGGGCTTTGCATCGCCGCCGCGCCGGGGCAGGTGGGGGAGTGCCTGGGCGGCATCGCCGGCGGCGCCCGCTCCGAATATGCCGGCTATGTGGACCGGTCGGAAAGCGACAGGAAAGTGCTGCGCGACGCGTTCCGGAAGGGTGATCGCTGGTTCCTGACCGGTGACCTGATGAAGCGCGACCGGGCCGGCTATTTCTATTTCGTCGACCGGGTAGGTGACACCTTCCGCTGGAAAGGCGAGAACGTCTCGACTAGCGAAGTGGAGCGCGCGCTGCTGGTGGTTCCCGGCGTCAAGGAAGCCAGCGTCTATGGCGTGGCCGTGCCGCACCAGGACGGGCGCGCCGGCATGGCCGCACTGGTGGTGGATGATCGGTTCGATCTGGAGGTCTTGAGGCAACGGATTGAAGTCGCGCTGCCGCCTTACGCCCAGCCCCTTTTCCTTCGTCTGACCGCCAACCTGGCCAAGACTGGCACCTTCAAGCCGCGCAAACTCGATCTCGTTGCGGAAGGGTTCGATCCGGCGGTGGTGACGGACCCGTTGTTTCTACACCAGAGGCTCGTGGGCTATTCGCCCTTGTCGGCGGTGCTCCGCCGCGAAATATTGGACGGAAGCGTGCGGCTGTGATCGCGCGGGCTGGCCTTGTCGGCGCGCTTTGCGTCGTCCTGATGGCCTTTGCACCCGCAGGCGCCCGGACGAGCCACCGACACAGCCACTATCTTCATTTTGCCTTTCATCGACCCACTCCGACCCCCGCGAGAGGCTGGGGTTTCACCGGGGCCGGCGTGCGGGATTCCCGAGGGCGGTTGAGGCGCGACCGCATGGCTCGGGACGCCTTCAAGACCGCTTCGCCCTGTCCGGCCACCGGCCGGTCCCGAGGGCGGTGCCCAGGCTATGTGATCGATCACGTTCAGGCGCTGAAGCATGGCGGGCGCGACAATGCGTCGAATATGCAATGGCAGACGCTGGAGGCGGCAAGGGCCAAGGACAGCGTCGAATAGGAGCGCCACCTCAGGCCGCCGGCCACAGCTCCGGCAGCTGGTTTGTCAACCATTTGGCCAGGGCCGCGTTGACCTGGGTTGGCTTTTCCTGGGCCATCCAGTGGCCCGACTGGACCGTCGCCTCGGTCAGATTGGCGCAGTGGGCGCGCATCGGCTCGGCCAGGCGGGAGTCCAAGGTCTCGCAGACGTAGTCGTAGGCGGCATGCAGGAACAGCACAGGCATGTTCAGGCGCCAGGTCGATCCCGCTCGCTCGGCGAAGGCGACATTGGCCTCGCCGTTCATGTACCAGCTGTCGGGTCCGGCGAAGCCATTGCGCTCCAGCGCGGCGGTGTAGCGGTTCTCGTCTTCCTGGGTCAGGACACTCTCGTCGCGCGGCAGGTCGGGCGCGCCCTGGCCGGGGCCGAACCAGCCGCCGTTGGCGCGAACGAAGGCGGTCGTCGCCGGCTGGCCTTTTCCCTCCGGGCCACCGGCCCTGAACAGCGCCTTCACCGTGGCCCGGACGTTGTTCTCGAAACCGCCATGAGCGGTGGCGAAGTTCTCTCGATAGAACATCATGTAGTCCCACTGCGCCGCCGGGAATTGCGCCTCGGGATAGATCGAGCGATCGGCGAGGGGGATGATCTTCTCCGGTGAGAAGCCTTCTGGGATATAGGGCACGCACAGATTGGCGACGCCGTGGCACCGGTCTGGGTGCTGCTGCGCGAGCCCCCAGACCACCGGCGCGCCCCAGTCATGGCCGACCCAGATCGCCTTTTCCACGCCCAGGCTGTCCAGCAACTCGATCATGTCGGCGACGATGTGTTCCTGGGCGTAGTCGTTCTGGTTGGGATGGACGCTGGAGCGGCCATAGCCGCGCATGTCCGGGGCGATGGCGCGCAGCCCCAGGCCCGCGAACACCGGCAGCTGATGACGCCAGGAGATCGACAGCTCCGGCCAGCCGTGGACGAAGATGATCGGCGTCGCGTCGGCCGCGCCGCATGACAGGTAGAAGGTTGTGTGCCGCGGGGTCTTGGCGACGTTTTCGAGAATGGGGTGACTCATGGCGGGCTCCCAGTTTGGCGGCGTCTGTGAATCGCTCACCGGCCGCGCCGGGATAACCGCAATTCGACGAAGGCGCCCTAAGTGGCTTGAAACATTCGCCACTCCCACGACCACCAGATAGTTAGTCCCGAGGAAGATCGTCATGCCGAGCGCTATCTTGCCGCCCCGCGCGTAAGCGCCTCGAAGGCGGCCGCGATGACATCCTCCGTCACCTCGTCGGGCGTTCGCTCCCACTGCGCGGTGAACCCTAAAAGCAGGGCCTGAACCCCTAGGCCCAGCACGCGTGGCGGGATTGCCAGCCGGTCCCCGAAGCTGGCTTCGATCCGCCGCGCCAGCTCGTCGAACTGGGCCTTCTGCTGTGCGGCTTGTTGTGCGCGCATCTCCGGATCGGTGCGGATGTAGGCCTGCAACTCGGCATAGAAGGCCGCCTCCGCCTCGGCCCGCGGAAACTGGGCCATCAGAGCGCGGGCCACACCGCGCGCCGTGGCCCTCACATCGCCCGGTATGATGGCGGCCTCCAGATGCAGGCGCCGCCGGTCGACAGCCTCCCACAGAAGCTCGGCCTTGTTCCGGAAATTCGAATAGATCGCCCCTTTGGTCACCCCCGCGCGGGCGGCGATTTCATCGAGACTTACGGCGGCCAAACCTCGCTCCGCGACCAGGAATGCGGTGGCCTCGATCAGCGCGGCGCGAGTGCGCTGGCGCTTCGAACTGAGTTGCGGCTTGACCATCGATAGTGATTATACCACGGTATAAAAAACTCTAGTATAATTCTCTTGGGGGAGAAATAAGCTCATGCTTGCGATCCGGCTCCGCCTGGCGCGCCATGCGATCGCCCTCGTCCTGTTGGTGTCTGGCGCCTTGGCAAACGCTGCGCCCGCGCTGTCCGCCCAACCCGCCGCCACACCCCCATTGTCGCCGCATCAGCCGATCCCGCCCGTGGCGCTTCAGGCGCTGGTCGACGCCACTGTCCGCCAAGCCATGGAGCGCGACCACATCGCCGGCGTCACGGTCGCCGTCGTCCAGGACGGCAAGGTGGTGCTGAAAAAGGGCTATGGTTTCGCGGACGTGGCCCGTCAGCGTCCGGTGGACCCTGACCGCACGCTGTTCCGCGTGGGCTCGATCAGCAAAACCTTTACCTGGCTCATGACACTCAATGCAGTCGAGCGCGGCCGCATGCGCCTGGACGCCCCGATCAACACCTACCTACCGCCCAAGCTGCGCATTCCCGATCATCCCGGCTTTCGCCAGGTCCGATTGAGGGACACGATGACCCACACGCCGGGGTTCGAAGATCTGCCGCTGAAGCACCTCTTTCTGCGCGATCCGGCGCGGCTTCTGTCCGTCGACGATGACCTGGCGACCTACCGTCCGGCGCGGGTCTTCCCGCCGGGCGAAGTCGCGGCCTATTCCAACTATGGCGCGGCGCTGACCGGCGACGCCCTGGCCCATGTCGCGGGCGGCCTATGGCCGGACGTCCTTGAGGCCGAGATCCTCATTCCCGCCGGAATGGCTCATACGACCGGGCGCGAGGCTTACCCGCCGCGCTCCGGCCTGCCGGCGCCGATGTCCGCCGATCTCGCCCAGGACCTTTCGCAACCCTACCGCTGGACGGGCGCCGGCTTCATCGCCGATCCCTTCGAGCTCGTCGGCGGCAATGCGCCGGCCGGGGCGATCTCCAGCACCGCCGGCGACATGGCGCGATATATGACGCTGCTGCTGGCCGGCGGGATCATCGGCGGCCGCACGATCTATGGCCCGGCGACCGCTGCCGCGATCCGCACGCCGATGCGTCAATATCCCGGCGACGCCGCCATCGATGGCGGCTTTTTTCAGAGCCCGCTCGGCGGTGGGCTGATGTCCTACGGCCACAACGGCGCGACCATGGACTTCCACTCCAACCTGATGATCGTGCCGGCCCTGCGCCTGGGTGTTTTCGTGTCCGCCAACACCGAGGGGGAACTTACGCTCACCGGCGTGCTCCCCGCCCTGATCGTCCAGACGTTCTACGCGCCGCCACAGCCATCTCTGGCCGCGACCCCGGCGGTTCTCCGCGGCGCAGACCTTTATCGCGGCGAATACCTGACCACCCGCCGACCTTTCCACGGGCTGGAGGCCTTCGCCATGGGTTTTCTGACTGTGCCGGTGTCGGTCGTGGCGCCAGGCTATCTCTTGATAGGGTCAGAGCGGTTCGTCGCCACGGGCGAGCCCGGAATGTTCCAGGACGCCGACCACCCGTGGGTGTGGATCCAAGCCAAGGCGGGTCCCGGCCAGACGACGAAGCTGCTTCTTGGAAGCGGCGAACTATGGCGGGCCGATTGGGTGCATCAAACCCGCACCCTGGGCCTGCTCGCGTTGCTGACGATGATGACATCCGTGGGCATCCTCTATGGCCTCGCAAGTCCAACCCGTTGGCGGTTGCCCCAGACCCGCGTGCAGCGACTCGCGGGCGCCCTCCGCGGACCCGCCGCAGCCCTGTGGCTGTTCGCGGTCCCCGCTTTCGCGCTGAAGCTGCAGGGGGCGCTCGCCGACCAAAGCACTGTCGTCTACGACTGGCCGGGGCCGTTGGTAACGGCGGCCTCCGCCGCCGCGCTTGCTGCGGCGATGCTGAGCTGGGCGGCGGCTGCCTTGACGCCGTTCGCCTGGGCCGGGCGGGGCGGCTGGGGCCCAGGGCGCAAGCTGCGCTTCACCGCCACCATTCTCGCCTTCTCCGCGTTCGGCATGCTGCTGGCAATGCTCGGGGCTCTACAGCCTTGGAACCCATAGTCTTGACTTAAAAGTTTCAATATGCAATTACATCGCTGATGTCGGAAGCCTCCCTCATTACTCCGCCGCCGCCCGGCGCCATCCCCGAGGCCACCACCGCCGATGCGGCCGATCCGCGGGTTTCTCCGACCGGGCAGCCACCGTACTAACGGTGGTTTTACGGTGAAGGACGCCTGAGACGATGCGTTTTCGCGTTCGGGGGGCTATCTTGTCTGCATGTCCGACGACGCGACCCTGGCCGATTCCACACCTCTGACTGGCGCCGACCTGATCAAGGATCTGGTGACGCGCCTGCCGGACACGCCTGGCGTCTACCGGATGTTCGGCGAGGGGGGTGAGTCGCTCTACGTCGGCAAAGCGCGCTCGTTGAAGAAGCGGGTGATCCAATACGCCCAGGGACGGTTCCACACCAACCGCATCGCCCTGATGGTCGATCTGACCCGGTCGATGGAGTTCACCACCACCCGCACCGAGACCGACGCTCTGCTGCTCGAGATCAATCTGATCAAGCAGCTCAAGCCCCGGTTCAATGTGCTGCTGCGCGACGACAAGAGCTTCCCCGAGATCGTCATCCGCCGCGAGCACCCGGCGGCCCAGCTGCGCAAGCATCGCGGCGCGCATTCGATCAAGGGCGACTATTTCGGCCCGTTCGCCAGCGCCTGGGCGGTGACCCGCACCCTCAACACCCTGCAAAAAGCCTTTCTGCTGCGGTCCTGTTCCGACAGCGTCTACGAGAGCCGCACCCGGCCCTGCATGCTGCATCAGATCCGCCGTTGCGCGGCGCCCTGCGTCGGCCTGGTCTCGCTGGAGTACTACGGCGGCCTGGTCGATCAGGCCGAGGCGTTCCTGCGCGGCAAGAGCCGGGCGGTGATGGCGACCATGAGCGCGCAGATGCAGGCCGCCGCCGATGATCTGGAATTCGAAAGCGCCGCGCGCCTGCGCGACCGTATCCGCGCCCTGGCGTCGGTGGCCCAGGAGACCCAGATCAATCCCGAAACCGTGGACGAGGCCGACGTCTTCGCCCTGAGCGCCGAGGGCGGCCAGGCCTGCGTCCAGGTGTTCTTCTTCCGGGCCGGCCAGAACTGGGGCAACCGCGCCTATTTTCCGCGGGTCGACCGTTCGGACGGCGATGCCGAGATCATGGCCGCCTTCATCGGCCAGTTCTATGACGACAAGCCCATACCCAAGCTGATGCTGGTCAGCCACGAGCCCGCCGAGAGCGAGTTGCTCAAGGAAGCCTTCTCTTTGAAGTCGGGCCGCAAGGTCGAAATTTCCCGGCCCCAGCGTGGCGAGAAGCGCGAGCTGGTCGACAATGCTCTGACCAACGCCCGCGAGGCCCTGGGCCGAAAGATGGCCGAAGGGTCGGCTCAGACTAAGCTGCTGGTCGCGGTCGGCGAGACCTTCGGCCTGGACGCGCCGCCCGAGCGTATCGAAGTCTATGACAACTCCCACATCATGGGGACCAATGCCGTTGGCGGTATGATCGTCGCCGGGCCGGATGGTTTCCAGAAGAACCAGTACCGCAAGTTCAACATCAAGGACACCGAGCTGACCCCCGGCGACGACTACGGCATGATGCGCGAGGTTCTGCGCCGCCGTTTTGCGCGCCTGGCCAAGGAGGAGGCGGCCGGCGAAAATCCGCCCCGGCCCGATCTGGTGCTGCTGGATGGCGGGGCCGGGCAGCTGGCCGAGGCCGAGGCGGTGATGGCTGATCTGGGCGTCGACGACGTGCCCCTGGTCGGGGTGGCCAAGGGGCCCGATCGCGACGCCGGCCTCGAGCGGTTCTTCCTGCCCGGCAAGACGCCGTTCATGCTCGAGCCGAAGAGCCCCGTGCTCTACTATCTGCAACGCCTGCGCGACGAGGCCCACCGCTTCGCCATCGGCACGCACCGCGCCAAGCGCTCGGCCGAGATGCTCAAGAACCCGCTGGACGAGATCGACGGCGTCGGACCGGCCCGCAAGAAGGCCTTGCTGCATGCCTTCGGCTCTGCCCGCGGCGTGTCCCGCGCCTCGGTCCAGGACCTGGCCAAGGCCGAGGGCGTCAGCGAACCCCTGGCCCAGCGCATCCACGATTTCTTCCGAAAGGGCTGAGACCCTCTTCTTCTTCTTCGCGACAGAATCGCCCGTCGCGCGTTAGGTTTGGTCATGAACCGCATTCCCAACCTCATCACCGGTCTTCGCCTGGCTCTGGCCTTGTTCACCTTCTTCGCCCTGGCCGGCGCCGCTCTGCTCAGCGACCGCCTGACGCCCGAGACACAGTTCTCCCTGGAGCGGTGGGCGTTCTGGGCGTTCGTAGTGGCAGCCCTGACCGATTTCGTGGACGGCTGGCTGGCCCGCAGTCTGCACGCGGAAACCACCTGGGGGGCGATCCTCGACCCCATCGCCGACAAGGTCCTGGTCTGCGGCGCTGTTCTGGGCCTGCTGTCGCTGGGGCCAAACGCGGCGGTGGCCATTCCGGCTGCGCTGATCCTGTTTCGCGAATTCACCGTCAGCGCCCTGCGCGAAGTGGCGGCCGGCAAGGGAATATCGCTGCCGGTCACTCTCCTGGCCAAATGGAAGACCACCCTGCAGCTAATCGCCCTGGGGGCGGAACTGCTCGTCGCATGCTGGTCGGCGTTTTCTCTGCCTGACGATCCCGCGATCCTGGGCGCCGCGACCACAGCGGGCCACGTGCTGCTCTGGATCGCGGCTCTTGTCACCTTGATCACTGGCGCCCAGTATTGGGAACAGGCCCGAAAGGCCTTGAGCGACCCCGCGCGGGGCTAGTTCTGTGATTCGGGGACGTTTTTATGAAGCTTGGTGTGTTGGGCGTGGGCCTATGGGTGCTTGCCTGGAGTGTCGCCGAGGCCCAGACGCCACCCGACCAGCCCCAAGCGGCGGCGCCCGCGCCGCCCATCGCCGAGCCCCGCGATCTTCCCTATCCCGGCGTCCTACGGTTGGCGGTGGACGCCACCGACCTGCCACACGCTATCTTCTCGGTTCATGAGACCCTCCCCGTTTCAGGCGCCGGCCCTTTGACTCTGCTCTATCCGAAATGGTTGCCGGGCAATCATTCTCCCACCGGCCCGATCGACAAGCTGGCGGGCCTGATGATCACGGCCGCCGGCAAGCCCGTGGCTTGGAAGCGGGATCCGGTGGACATCTACGCCTTTCATCTGGACGTGCCGGCTGGCGTCTCGAGCCTCGACCTCGATTTCCAGTTTCTCTCCCCGGTCTCCACTCGCGAGGGTCGGGTGATGATGACGCCGGATATGCTGAGCCTGGAATGGAACTCCGTGGCGCTTTACCCGGCTGGCCATTTCTCCCGACAGGTCCAGGTGCAGGCCAGCGTCAAGCTGCCCGACGGGTTCACCCTGGCTACGGCGTTGGAAGTCGAGTCAGTGTCGGGGCCGGTCACCCGCTTCCAGGCCACCAGTTTCGAGACGCTGGTGGATTCGCCGCTGATCGCCGGCCGCAATTTCAAGAGCATCGATCTCGACCCGGGCGGCCCGGCCCGCGTCACCCTGGACGTGATCGCCGATCGATCCGAAAACCTGATCGTCCGGCCCGATCAGGTCGCCGCGCATCGGGCGATGGTCCAGCAAGCCTACCGGATCTACGGCTCCCACCACTATGGCCACTACGACTTCCTATTCTCGCTGAGCGACAAGCTCGGTGGCATCGGTGTCGAGCATCACCAGTCCAGCGAGAACGGCGTCGAGCCGAAATACTTCAACGACTGGGACTCGTCGCCCGCCGGTCGTGACCTGCTGGCCCATGAATATACCCACAGCTGGAACGGCAAGTTCCGTCGTCCGGCCGATCTTTGGACCCCGAGTTTCAACGTGCCTATGCGTGGCAGCCTGCTCTGGGTCTACGAAGGCCAGACGCAGTATTGGGGCTTCGTGCTGGCCGCCCGTTCTGGCTTGCTGACCCGCCAGCAAACACTGGACGCCATCGCCGCGACCGCCGCGACCTATGACTACCGGGTCGGCCGTAAATGGCGGGCTCTTGAAGACACCACCAACGACCCGATCATCGCCATGCGCCGGCCGCTGTCCTGGATGAGTTGGCAGCGTAGCGAGGACTACTATTCGGAGGGCCAGCTGATCTGGCTCGACGTCGACACGCTGATCCGCCAGTTGTCGGGTGGGAAGCGGTCGTTGGATGACTTCGCCAAGAGTTTCTTCGGCGTCAGGGATGGTAGCTTCGTGGTCGATACCTACAGCTTCGACGACCTTGTGGCGGCCCTGAACGCGGTCCAACCCAATGACTGGAGCGCCCTCTTGCGCGCTCGCCTCGACGGCCATGGTCCGGGCGCGCCGCTCGATGGCCTGGCGCGCGGCGGCTATCGCCTGATCTACACAGACACCCCCACCGAGTATCTGAAGAGTGTCGAGGCCCGGCGAAAGAGCGCTGATCTGAGCTTCTCGGTGGGCATGGTGATCGGCAAGGATGCCG
>JAYVYH010000318.1:0-6492 GCA_043784385.1 Caulobacteraceae bacterium
GTCCGCCACTAACCCCGAAGGGTCCGTTCGACTTGCATGTATTAGGCCTGCCGCCAGCGTTCGCTCTGAGCCAGGATCAAACTCTCAGGTTGAGTTGACGTATGACTTCCGTTTCCAATCGGCTGGGAAGCCGACTGGGCGTAGTCTGCATAATCTATTGACGAGTTCCCAAAACCACCGAGCCTGGGCTTGCGCCCAGGACCAATGGTCATGGTATGTCTTCAAGAGACCGCATTCTGGTCAGCGTCTTTTTGATGGTGTGGTTAGCACCATCGCCAGGACACCGCCGCCTGCGTTTCTCTTTCCAAATCAACAATGTCAAAGACCAGATCGGCTTTCGCCGAACCCACCGATGCGCTCGGTGGCGGCGAGGAGGGGCGTCTCTAAATGCCCGACCCGATGGTGTCAACCGCTTTACGAACTATTCCAGAAACGTCTGGTTCAGAGCGCAAAGATTACCGAAGGGCCGCCGGGGGGTTGCCCCATCAGTCCGTTGGTAAGTCGTTTGAGGGTCCAGAAGATAGGCCGACAACTTCAGGAAAGCAAGAGTTTTTTTAGCTCTTGGGGTCTTTCCGAAGGCCGGGGTTGGCTTCCGAACCGCGAGGGGCGGCGTATAGCCGGGCCGTGCTCGTCATGCAAGCGTCACAGGCAATCAAAAAAGGGAAAAGCGTCAACCTCAGCCCTTGTTCGACGGAGTTTAAGCCGCGTGGATGTAGGCGCGCAGGCCCTCGGCCTCGGCCTCTGTCTCGGCGATCTTGCTCTTCACCAGGTCTCCAATCGATACGATTCCCAACAGTCGGCCGTCGTCACATACGGGCAGGTGACGGAACCGCCTGTCGGTCATCCGCTCGAGCAGGGCGTCCACGGTCTCGCTGGGGTGGGCGTAGCTTACCTCGCGAGTCATGCACTCCGAGACCGGCCGCGCGAGCCCCGCCCCGCCTTGCTCGGCGACCACACGGACGATGTCTCGCTCAGCAACGAGACCAATCACCTCGCGGTCGCCTTCGACCACCACCATCGCGCCCACGCGGCGGGCGAACAGCATCGCCGCAACGGCGCCCACCGTCTCGGTGGGTGTTGCCGTAAACACCAGATCGCCCTTGATCTTCAGCACCTCGGAAATGAGCATGTTTCCTCCGTTTTGTTAGTTGACGAGATGCTGCGCCCAGGTCGGGTGAGAAATCAAAGCGCGATCGCGTGATCGTTTTTGAGGCCGGCCACGCGGCCGAACGGTCCGATCAGGAACAGGCCGCAGAAGTAGCCGAATATATGCGCTTCCCAGGCCACCGGCGCGCCAGCGGCGCCTGGGGTCAGGCCCGTGGCCCCCAACAGCACATTGACCGCGATCCAGCTGAGCGTCATCGTTGATACGGTTCGTCCAAACATCGAGCCCGGCCGTCCGCGTCCTTCCAAGAGTCGCGCCGCCGCCCCCATCAGGCCTGAGGCGGACCCAGAGGCGCCCAACAGAACCCACCCTCCGCGCTGGCCCCAGAGGCCGGCCGTGAGGTCGGCATAGCCACCGTAAACAGCCGCGGCCACCGCCCCGCAAACCAGAAAAAAGCAGAAAAAAGCCGTGGCGCCGCGCCAACCGCCGCCAAGATAGCGCGCGACCGGCGCCCCGAACGCCAGGATGAACGCCGCATTCATCAGCACATGTGTCCAGCCGCCGTGAACGAACTGATAGGTGACAAGCCCCGCGAATCGATCGGAGACGAGATCGGTCGATGTCAAGGCGAAGGTTTCCGGGGCGCCGCCGCTGACCACGCGCAGGCCATGAGCGCCGATCAGCGCAATGATCAGCGCCGCGACGGTCCATGGCACGTTGATCGCCGGTTCGCGCTTTGGGGCTTCGCCGAGGGTTTCGACCGGTGTGCTCATTGAACCGAGTAGATGAGGGCCAGGACGCCCTTGCGCAACCATCAAGCGACACGCGCATCCCGATCGCCGAACACATTGACCGCGCGTGGCGGCGGCGCGGAACGGCCGAGAATCATGTCCGCTGCCTTCTCGGCGATCATGATTCTCGGCGCGTTGGCGTTACCCCCCACCAAGGTCGGCGTAACCGAGGCGTCGATCACCCTCAGCCCCGCCAGCCCGATCACCCTGAGTTGGTCATCGACCACGCTCGTGGTGTCATCGGGCAACCCCATGCGGCAGGTTCCGGCTAGGTGGTAGATAGTCTCGGCCGAGCGGCGGATCCAGACGTCGGCGTCGGTGGCGACTGCCGCGTCCGGTTCGACCTCGCCGGGGCGGATGGCGGTCAGCCCCTTCTGGTCGGCGAACGGATCGGCCGAATGCAGCCCCACCCTGCCCCTTTCAATCAGGATCCGGGTGGTGCGCGCGCCGATCTCGGCGGTCAGGTTCGGATGGGCCATGGCGGGGTGGAGGTAGGCGGTCGCCGCGCTCCAGCGCCGGCCGTCCTTGATGGTCATCTGATAGGAACCGAAGCCCTCCTGCTGATCACCGTTGAAGTCCGGCATCAGCCTGTGGCCGGCATGGCCGCCTATGGCGATTAAGCTCGAATAGATTGGGTTACGGGATGAGGCCTGGGACACAGACAGAGGCCCCTCGCCGCCGTGATAGGCGTCGCCGCCACCCTGCAGGCTCTCGGAGCGCATAAAATAGGGCAGGACGTCCGCATAACCCCAGCCACGCAAACCCATCTGTCGCCACCGGTCATAGTCGCGGGCGTGTCCGCGGATATAGATCATGCCGCTGATCGATGATGAGCCGCCCCAGCCGCGCCCCCGAGGTCACCACAGTTTACGATCGTTCAGGTCGAGCTACGGCTCAGTCCAGAACCGCCAGTTGTAGCCGCCCTTGGCGGTGAGCAACGAGCCGACGCCGGCTGGCATCCTGACCAGAAGGGAGTTATCCTAATCGCTGGCCTCCAGGACCAAGACCTTGATCTTGGGATTCTCCGGCAACCGGTTCGCCAGCACGCACCCCGCCGACCCGGCGCCGATGATGTAGTCGTAGCGCCCGCGCGCCATGCCGCTTCTTTCCAATCGTTAAATCGGTTTCCGGCCCGGCAGCCGCCGCCGGATCAGCCGCCAGGCCTCGGCGCTCTCATCCAGACGCAGAACCTGGGCCGCGACGAAATACACCGCGATGCTGACGCTGATAGCCGCGCCCAGGCCCACCAGCCTCCACGGGCCACTGGAAGTCATCGCTTCGATGAAATGGTTGATCCCCCAGGCCGCCGCGCCGCAGAGCCCGGCGGCGGCGGCGCATCTGGCCAGGAAGCCGCTCCACTGGCTCAGCCCTCCGAGGTCGACGCGCCCGGAGAGCGCCGTCATCAGTTGCAGGAAATTGATCACGGCCACCGCCGAGGTGATCAGGGCCAGACCGGCGTGGCCGAGGCCCAAGACCCTGGCGTTGAAAAGATTGAGCGCCAGATTGATCGCTATGCCGATCAGACTGACCCGTAGCGGGGTCTTGGGTAGGCCTAGCGCATAGAAACAGGGGGTCAGCACTCGGATAGCCGCGTAGGCCGCCAAGCCGACGCAATAGGCCTGTAGGGCCAGGGCGGTCTGGGCGGTGTCATGAGCGCTGAAACGTCCGTGCTGATAGATCAGCGCGATGATCGGCTGGGCGAGAAAACCCAGGCCGGCGGAGGCCGGCAAGGCCAGGAACCAAGCCAGCCGCAGGGAATCACGGGCGGTGCGGCCGAACGCGGCCATGTCCCCCCGCGCGAAAGCCCTGGTCACTGCCGGCAGGGTCGCGGTGGCCAGCGAGACGCCGAACACCCCCAGCGGCAGCTGCATCAGCCGAAACGCGCAATACAGCCACGAACGGCCGCCGTTGATCTCCGACGCGAAATTGCCGTTGACCAGCACATTGACCTGTACGGCCGCGCCGGCCACCACGCTGGGCCACATCAGGCTCCACAGTTGGGCGAGACGGGGATCGGCCAAGTTGAACCGCCAGCGAAACCTGAAACCCAGCCTGTAGAGCGACGGCAGTTGCATAAGCAGCTGCGCCAGCCCGCCCAGCAGCACCCCTGCGCTGACCCCGAACAGGGCCCGCTCCGTGAACACCGGGTGCATCCAGTCGGCGCGCGCCGACGGCTCGAACAGATAGGCCAGGCTGACGCCGGCCACGATCGAGACGATGTTAAACATCGTGGAGGCCGACGCCGGCACGCCGAACACAAAGCGGGCGTTGAGCATGCCCATCACCGCGGCAGCGAGGGAGACGAACAGGATAAAGGGAAACAATACCCGGGTCAGCTCAACGGTCAGCTCAAACTTACCGGGTATCGTGTGATAGCCATGGTTGGTCAGTTCGACCAGCGTCGGCGACGCCGCGATCGCCACAAGGCAAAGCACGCCCAGAATGGCGATCATCGTCGAGAGAATTAGATTGGCCAGTTCCCAGGCCGGACCTTCGCCATCCTGGTCCCAGGACCTGGTGAACATCGTCGTGAAGGCGATGGAAAGCGCACCCTCGGCGAACAGATCGCGCAACAGGTTTGGGATCTGGAACGAGGCCAGATAGACGTCCAGCAGCTTGCCGGCCCCGAACATGGCCGCGAAAATCTGCTCGCGGACCAAGCCGAACAGCCGCGAGGCGATCACCGCCAGCCCGACGATCCCGGCGGAACGGCGGGTGCTGGGTTCGGCGGCGGCTTCTGTCATGGGCGGCTTCTGTAAGCGTTCGGAAGCCGGCGGGAAACCGCTGTCAGCGGCCCTTCCATTGAGGCGGGCGCTTTTGCGAGAAAGCCAGTGGTCCTTCGACGAAGTCCTCCGACTTGAACAGCGCCGCAACCTCTTCATAGCGGTTCTGTCCGCGGATGGCCGCTTCGAGGGTCGGCTCGTCGAGACCCTTCAGAACCGCGGCCTTGGAGGCGCGGATCGACATCGGGCTGCATTCGCCGATCAGACCGGCCCAGCGGCGCGCCGTCGGCAACAGCTCGTCCTTGGTGGTGACCTCGTTGACGAAGCCCAACTCCTGCCCCTCACGGGCCGAAACCCGGCGCGCCGTCAGGATCATGCCCATGGCGCGCTTCAGGCCGATGGCGCGCGGCAGGCGGTGCAGACCGCCGGCCAGGGCCGCCAGGCCCACGCGCGGCTCCGGAAGCGCGAAGATCGCCCCCTCGGCGGCGATGATCAGGTCGCACGCCAGGGCGATCTCGAAGCCGCCACCCATGGCCACGCCATTGACCGCGGCGATCAGCGGCTTGGCCAGATCGAACCGCGAGGTCAGTCCGGCGAAGCCCGAAGGCGGAGAGCCCATCTTGCCGCCCGTGGCTTGCCACTTGAGGTCGTTGCCGGCCGAGAAAGCCCTGTCGCCGGCGCCGGTGATGATGCCTACCCACTGGTCGGGATCGGCCGCGAAGGCGTTCAGCGCCTCGTCCATCTCGAAATGAGACGGCGAGTGGAGCGCGTTCATCACCTCGGGCCGGTTAAGGGTGATGGTGGTGATCGGGCCGTCGCGTTCTACGGCGATGAATTCATAAGCCATGGGGGTTTCCTCCGGGTTCAGATTTCTTGTGAGTTCAGGTTTCTTTGGCGAAGAGTGGCGTCAGACCAGCTTTAAAGCGTTTCCAGTTCTCGACATAATGCAGGGCGCCGGCTGCCAGCCCCGCCGCCTGCTGGTCGCTCAGGGTCCGCACCACCTTGCCCGGCGAGCCCATAACCATCGAGTTGTCCGGAATTTCCTTGCCTTCGGTGATCAGGCTGTTCGCGCCGATGAGGCAATTTTTGCCAATTTTCGCGCCATTGAGCACGATAGAGCCGATGCCGATCAAGCTGCCGTCACCGATCGTACAACCATGCAACATCACCATGTGGCCGATGGTGACGTTGGCGCCAATGATCAATGGTTGACCAAAATCGGTATGAAGCACCGAATTGTCCTGGACGTTCGAATTTTCACCAACGACGATAGGATCGTTGTCGCCGCGCAGCACCGCCCCGAACCAGACGCTGGCGTTCTTCTTCAAGGTGACATTGCCGATCACGCTGGCCGTCGGCGCTATCCAATACTCACCTTCTGGAGGAAGGGTGGGAGCGGCGTTGCCCAAGCCAAACACACTCATCAGTCCACCCCTAATCTTGAAAACCGACTCTTGATTAACTGGTTCGAAACGTCGTTAGCATCGGTCCAGTCTGGTAATTCGCCGTGGGTCAGCTCGCGGCAACGCCATTCACGGAGAACCGGGTGTCGCGTTTTGTGGCCGAGCGGTCAACACCGCCTCCTCAGAGGCCTGTCGGTGGCGACACGCCTGGCCATTCCGGTTCAATCTTTCCAGGTGTTCTTCCCAAAAGGCGCGCCATTTCGGTGTCGCCCTTTTTCTTTGGCGCTAGCGGAGCATGACCGTGACCAAGCGACCCTTGAAGAAACTGGTGCGCGAAGGCGCGTTCGATGAGCGGCAGTTCGACGACGACTCTAAAATCAGGCGGCTGCCAACGCCCCCTATCTGCGGCCGCTCTACGACGCGCTTTCCGACCGCCTGTCGATGAAACGCGTGGGGGCGCTGATCACCGA
>JAYVYH010000319.1:0-8007 GCA_043784385.1 Caulobacteraceae bacterium
AATCGGCCTGGAACCGGCTCGCTGCGAAAATGTCCTACGTCCGGGGCGATCTCGCCAAGCCGGAGCCTTACGCTTTGCTTCGCGCCATTCTGGGGGACGATAGTAACGCCATCTTCTATCTCGCCATCGCTGATCGCCAGTTTGGCGAGGTGGTCGGCCGGCTCGGCGAGGCCGGACTCACCAATCAAGGTCTGGGTCCTCGGGATGAGCATCGGGCTTGGCGTCGGGTGGTTATAGAAAAGCCGTTTGGCCACGACCTCGCATCGGCGCGCGCGCTGGACGCCAGCCTGAAGCAAACCCTCAACGAGGACCAGATCTTCCGGATCGACCACTTCCTCGGCAAGGAAACGGTGCAGAGCATCATGGCGGTGCGCTTCGCCAATGGGATGTTCGAGCCGATCTGGAACCGCGACCGGATCGATCATGTCCAGATCACCGCGTCCGAAACAGTAGGCGTGGAAACGCGCGGTGCGTTCTATGAGGCGGCCGGGGCGTTGCGCGACATGGTTCCCAACCACGCGCTCAGCCTGCTCTCCATGGTGGCCATGGAGCCTCCCGTGAGTTTCGACGCCGCCGCCATCCGTGACAAGAAGGCCGAGGTGTTCGCCGCGATGCCAGCCGTGCGGCTTACCGAGGCCGTGCGTGGTCAATATGGAACGGGCGCCGTGCTGGGTAAGGCGGTTCGCGCCTATCGGGACGAGCCTGGCGTCGCAGCCGGGTCGAATACCGAGACCTATGTCGCGTTGAGATTCGAGATCGACAACTGGCGCTGGGCCGGCGTGCCATTCTATTTCCGAACCGGCAAGCACATGTCGGCGCGCGCGACCGAGATCGCCATCCGCTTCAAACCGGCGCCTCACGCGGCGTTCCAGACGACTGCCGTCGAGGCGTTGCGACCCAACTGGCTTGTGCTGAGCATCGCCCCGGACGAGGGGATATCCCTGCAGTTCGAGGTCAAGCGCCCTGGATCGATGATGGAGCTATCCGCCGTGAAGATGGATTTTCAATACGCCGACTGGTTCGAAAAGGCGCCGAACGTTGGCTATGAGACCCTGCTCCATGACGTGATGATCGGCGATCCGACGCTATTCATGCGCGCCGACATGATCGAGCAGACTTGGCGTATCGTGCAGCCGCTGCTCGACGCCTGGGCGGCCGAGGCGGCCGACTTTCCGGACTATGCCTCCGGCGGCGATGGTCCAAAATCCGCCGACGCGCTGCTGGCCGCCGACGGCGGGCGCGTCTGGCGACCGATCGACCAGCCAGGGAACCGATCATGACACCCCGGGTGAGAGATATCCTGAGCTGGTACGGCGCGGACAATCCCGGGACCCTGACCAACCTGGCCCGGCTGCTGAACCACGGCCGGCTAGCGGGAACGGGAAAGCTGGTCATCCTGCCGGTCGATCAGGGTTTCGAGCATGGCCCGGCGCGTTCGTTCGGCGCCAATCCCCCCGCCTATGATCCACGCTACCATTTCGAACTGGCGATCGAAGCCGGCTGCAACGCCTATGCCGCCCCACTGGGTTTCCTGGAGGCCGGGGCGCGGGACTTCGCGGGCCGGATTCCGCTTATCCTGAAGACCAATGACGCCGACAGCCTGCGGCATGACAAGGACCCGGACCAAGCCATGACCGCCAGCGTCGAGGACGCGCTGCGTCTCGGCTGTTGCGCCGTCGGTTTCACGATCTACCCGGGATCGTCGCACGAAATGGAAATGTACGGGAGGCTGCGGGCCTACGCCGAAGACGCCAAGCGCCATGGGCTGGCGGTTGTCGTGTGGTCCTATCCGCGGGGGTCCGGTCTGAGCAAGGACGGCGAAACCGCCATTGATGTGGTGGGCTACGCCGTGCAGATCGCCGCTCAGCTCGGAGCGCATATTATCAAGGTCAAGCTACCGACAGCACACATCGAACAGGAGGCGGCCCGCAAGATCTATGACGACATGCGCATTCCGATCGCGACCGCCGCGCACCGGGTGCGTCATATCATCGACTGCGCCTTCGCCGGCCGCCGCATCGTGATCTTCTCCGGCGGCGCGGCGGTTTCCGATGAGGAAAAGCTGCTGGACGAAGTCCGCGCGATCCACGTGGGTGGTGGCTTCGGTTCGATCATCGGCCGCAATTCGTTTCAACGTCCGAAAGCCGAGGCGTTGCGAATGCTGGCGGCGGTCATGGACATCTACTTGGCCGAGGCTGGGACCCGATGAGCCCGAACCAAAGACCGGACATCGCGCTGGTGATCAGCGACGTCGATGGCACTCTGGTCACGCCGGACAAGGCCCTGACACCCGCCGCTATCGCCGCGGTGCGCCGGCTTTCGGACGCCAGGATTGGCTTCACGCTGATCTCCAGCCGCCCGCCGCGAGGTATGGTCAGCCTGGTTACGCAGCTTGACGTTCGCCTCCCCTTTGGCGGGTTCAACGGCGGTAGCTTGGTCGCGCCCGACCTCAGTCTGGTCGAAGCCCATCGCCTGGCGCCCGAGGTCGCGCGCGAAACCATCGCCCTTCTTGCGAAGCGCGGCGTGGACGCCTGGGTGTTCGCCCGCGGCGATTGGCTGCTGCGCGATCCGGAAGGAACAAATGTGCCGCGCGAGAAACATACCGTGGGTTTCGATCCGAAGGCGGTCGATGACTTCGAGACCGTAATCGGCTGCATCGACAAGATCGTCGGCGTTTCTAACGACGTCGCCTTGCTCGCCGGCGTCGAGCTCGAAGCTAGGGCCTCCATGGACGACAAGGCTGCTATCATCCTCTCGCAACCCTTCTATCTCGACGTCACGCATTCAAGGGCCAACAAAGGCGACGGCGTGAGCGCCCTGTGCGATCACATCGGCGTGGACCTTTCCCGCACGGCCGTGATCGGGGACATGCTCAACGACGTGGCGATGTTCGCGCGCGCCAGCTATTCGATCGCGATGGGCCAGTCGCCCGACGCGGTGAAACAGCGGTCGGACGCGGTTACGAGTTCCAACACCGAGGATGGTTTCGCGCATGCGGTGGATCGCTTCATCCTCTCGCCAGCGCCCCTAAAGGCTGGTGCGGACCTTCAATAGCTCGGGGAAAAATGACGACTCCAGGGCGCGGGCCAGGTAGGTCGTGCCGGAACTACCGCCGGTGCCTATCCTGGCGCCGATGATCCGCTCGACGGTTTTCAGATGGGCGAAGCGCCATCGCTGGAAGCGGTATTCCAGGTCGACCAGTTTCTCGGCCAATTCGTAAAGATCCCAATGAGTCTCCGTCTGGCGGTAGACGCTGGCCCACGCGGTCTCCACCCCGTCCCGTACGGGACGGGGCCCGCCCCAGTCGCGGTCCAGCAGTTCGGCTGGCAGGTCGAACCCACGTCGCGCCAATAACCGGAGCGCCTCGTCGTAGAGGCTGGGCCTGTTGAACATGTCCAGGAGCTGGGCGTGGATTTCGGGCGTGGGCTCGTGAACCTTGAGCACCGAGGGGTTCTTCAAGCCCAGGATGAAATCCAACTGGCGGTATTGATAGGACTGGAACCCAGAGCTCTGCCCGAGCGATGGGCGGATGCGGGCGTATTCGCTGGGGGTCAGGGTTGCCAGCACATCCCAGGACTGGATCATCTGGGCATGGATGCGACCCACTCTGGCAATCATCTTCAGGGCGCTGGGTAGATCGTCCGCCGCGATCCGGTCACGGGCGACAATCAGTTCATGGATGAATAACTTCATCCACAGTTCGGAGACTTGGTGGATGATGATGAACAGCATCTCGTCATGCTGATCGGAGCGGAGATGCTGTGCGCCCAGGATCTGGTCGAGACCCAGATAGTCGCCATAGCTGAGGTCAGGCCGTATCGTGGGCGCGACCATCGGGCTTGAGTCATCCAGAGCCATCGAAGTCCAGATCCGTGCTTGGCGTGATCACCAGCCCGCAGCATAGGCATTTTCGGGCGCCCCGCCCCCCCAAAATTCGAGGCCTGCCCGAAGGCCTATTTCAAATCCTGGCCAGCCTTCTTGAGCGCATCGCCGGTGTTTTCGGCGGCGCTCTTCAGCGGAGCATTGATGGAGTGGGCGGTCTGATCGAGTTTCTGATCGACGACCGCGCCCGCGCCAGTGAACGAGCCTTTCTGGACGGCCAGATAGATGAACACCCCGGCCACCACGACCGCCAGGAGAATGATCAAGTTAAACAAGGGGGAGCCACGGCGTGCGAGCCGCTCGCGCTGGCGACCGCGCTGATAGGCTTCCTTCACGTCGCCAGTGCTGGCGGCGGGCGCCGTGATCACACGTTCACGGTCCACAAGACGATCGCGTTCATCGACGCGGCCCTCTCTGTAAGCTTCGGCTTGATCGACGGGGCCAACCACGGCGGGTCCGGTTCGAAACGGGTTTCTCACGCTAGAGACCTCCAAATTAACGGCACCCAAAGAACGAAACGCGCGCCCTTAGGTTCCGAATGGAGCTTTCAGTCCTCAACTAGAGCAGGCTCTGCGGCGGGCTGGATGGTGACGCTTTCGCCGCAGCCGCAGGCGTCGGTCTGGTTGGGGTTTCGGAATACGAACTTGGAGGCCAGGCGGGTGATCTCGTAATCGACCTCGGTGCCGATCAGGAACAGCACCGCCTTGGGTTCGATGAGGATTTTCACGCCCTTGTCCTCGACCACCTCATCCAGCGGTCCGGCCTCGTCGGCGTATTCGAGGACATATTCCGATCCGGCGCAGCCGCCATTTTTTACGCCGACGCGCAGGCCAGCGTAAGGCTTCTCGGCCCGATCCATAATCTCACGAACACGCGTGGCGGCCGCATCGGTCAGGGTGACAACCTTCGGGCGAGGGCGGCGGGCGCGGGGGGGGGCGATGACGGCTTCCATGGTCAGAACATGTTCAATT
This sequence comes from Caulobacteraceae bacterium, assembly GCA_043784385.1. Taxonomy (GTDB): domain Bacteria; phylum Pseudomonadota; class Alphaproteobacteria; order Caulobacterales; family Caulobacteraceae; genus Acaudatibacter. The sequence goes on from JAYVYH010000319.1 coordinate 4,854, forward strand.
CAAGCTTGGCTTCGTCCGACATCAGGGAGGGATCCCAGGGCGGCTCGAAGACCAGATTCACCGTGCACTTAACCACTTCCGGAATTTGCACCACGGCGTCGTGCACCCATCCCGGCATATCGCCCGCCACCGGACAGCCGGGCGCGGTCAGCGTCATATCGATGGCGACCTCCCGATCGTCCGATACATCCACCTTATAGATAAGACCGAGCTCATAGATATCCACCGGGATTTCCGGGTCGAACACCGTCTTGAGCGCGGTCACCAGCTTGTCGGTGAGCGCGTCGAGCTCAGCTTGCGGGATCGTGGAGGCCGAAGATTCGGCGAGGGGGGCGGCGTCATCCATCACGAGAAAAATGTCCGTGTCTTGGTGAGGGCCTCGACGAAGGCGTCCGCTTCCTCGAGGGTGTTATAGAGGCCGAACGAGGCCCGGGCGCTGGAGGTGACGCCGAAGCGCCGCATCAGCGGCTCGGCGCAGTGGGTGCCGGCTCGCACGGCGACGCCGTAGCGGTCGAGAATCTGGGCGATGTCGTGGGCGTGAGCGCCCTCGACATTGAAGGTGAAGATCGCCCCCTTGCCAGGAGCGGTCCCGATCTCGGTGAACCAGTTGGCCCCGTTCAGCCGCTCCTTCACCCGCGCATAGAGCGCATGTTCGTGGGCGGCGATGGCGTCTCGGTCAAAGCCCCGCAGCCAGTCGATGGCGGCCCCCAGCCCGATTGCCTCAAGGATCGGCGGCGTGCCGGCCTCGAACCGGTGCGGCGGATCGGCGTAGGTGATTTCTTCTAGGCTGACCGTTCCGATCATCTCGCCACCGCCCTGATAGGGCGGCAGGGCGGCCAGGCGCTCGGCCTTGCCGTGGAGAATGCCGATGCCGGTCGGGCCATAGAGCTTGTGGCCGGAAAACACATAGAAATCCGCGTCCAGCGCCTGAACGTCGATCGCCTGGTGAACGATCGCCTGGCAGCCATCGATCAGGGCCAGGGCGCCGGCGGCATGGGCCTGCGCGACGATCTCGGCCACCGGGTTGACCGTGCCGGTGACGTTGGACATGTGGCCGACAGCCACCATCCGGGTGCGCGGACCCAGCAAACCGCGGAAAGCCGCCATGTCCAGACGCCCATCGTCGGTGACCGGGATGAACTTCAGGACAATGCCCACCCGCTCGCGCAGGAAGTGCCAGGGAATGATGTTGGCGTGATGCTCCATTTCCGAGATCACGATTTCGTCGCCGGCGACCAGGGACTGGCCGAAGGAAGAGGCGACGAGATTGATCGCCTCCGTGGCGCCCTTGGTGAACACGATCTCCGAGACGGATTTGGCGTTGATCAGCCGCCTCACCGATTCACGGGCGGCCTCGTAGGCCTCCGTCGTCTCATTGGCCAGGGTGTGCAGGCCGCGATGGACGTTGGCGTAGGAATGCTCCATCGCCCGCACCATCGCCTCGATCACTGCCCGAGGTTTCTGGGTCGAGGCGGCGCTGTCGAGATAGACCAGCGGCTTGCCGTTGACCTGGCGCGACAGGATTGGAAACTGGGCGCGGGCGGCGCCGACGTCGAAGCTCATGGGGCGATCTCCAAACGCGCGGCTACCCAGGCGGCAGCCACATCCCGCGCGCCTTCATGTTCGATGCGGTCCACGACCTCGCCCAGGAAGGCGCCCATCAGCAGGGCGCGGGCCCCGGCTTCGGGAATACCGCGCTGGCGGGCGTAGAACAGTGCGTCTTCGTCCAGGGCTCCGACCGTGTTGCCGTGGGCGCAAGACACGTCGTCGGCGTAGATTTCCAGCTCCGGTTTGCCATCGATTTCGGCGCGGTCGGACAGGATCAGGGCGTGGTGGCCCATCCGGGCGTCGGTCTGGTCTGCGCCGGGGGAGACCGCGATCCGGCCCTGGAACACGCCCCGGGCCTGGTCGTCGACAACACCTTTGGTCAGTTGATCGGTCGTCCCGCCGGCGCCGGCGTGGGTGACGACGGTGGTGATGTCAGCGTGGCGGCGATCGTTAAGCAGGTAGAGGCCGTCGAGGCGCGCCGCGGCGCCCTGGCCAGGGTGGGTGACGCGGGTTTCGATCCGCTGGCGGCGGGCGCCGCTGGTCAACACCGTCTGAGCGAGGGTCGCACCAGGCGCGAGCGAGACCTCGGCGCGCGAGACGCCTACCCCGGAAGCGTCATCGCTGGCGATCACGATCCGCTCCAGGCGTGAGCCCTCGCCCACCGTGATCGTCAGTTCGGCATCGGCCAGATAGTCGGCGCCCTGGCCTTCATGGGATTCCAGCAGCGTCAGGGTGGCTCCGGCTCCCACGTCGATGGCCAGACGCGAAACGTGCGAGCCGGCGTTCGGCGCGGCGATGATCCGCAACGCGAACACCCGGCTATCGCCAGGTGCCACAGTCAGCGCCGGGGGGCCGCGACCGTTAACGACCTTAGAAACAGAGCTTGCCAGGGCGTCGAACGGCCCCTGGCCCACCGCGCCGTCGAACGCCGGCGAGGCGGCCGGCACCACACGGATCAGACCGCGCAGGTCGCTCCAGCGCCAGTTCTCATCGCGCCGCGACGGCAGAGCGGAGGCGTCGCTCCGTTCGATGGCGAACGCGACGCTCATGCCGCGACCTTCTGGTATTTGTCGTAGCCGTCGCGCTCAAGTTCGAGGGCCAGTTCCGGGCCGCCGGACGCGACAATCTTTCCACCTGACAGCACGTGGACCCGGTCGGGACGGATATAGTCGAGCAGGCGCTGATAGTGGGTGATCACCAGCATCGATCGGTCAGGGCCGCGCATGGCGTTGACACCCTCCGAGACGATGCGCAGGGCGTCGATGTCGAGGCCGGAATCGGTCTCGTCGAGGATGGCGAGACGCGGCGAAAGCACCGCCATTTGAAGGATTTCCATACGCTTCTTCTCGCCACCTGAGAAACCGACGTTGAGCGCCCGCTTAAGCATATCGAAATCCATCTTCAGCGCTGTCGCCTTACCGCGCACCAGGCGCAGGAAGTCGGGGGCCGAAATTTCCTTCTCGCCACGGGCCTTGTGCTGGGCATTCAGCGCGGTGCGCAGGAAGGTCAGGGCCGGAACACCCGGAATTTCCAGCGGATATTGGAACGAGAGGAAGACACCTTTGGTCGCGCGCTGGCTGGGGTCGAGGGCCAGCAGATCCTCGCC
>JAYVYH010000320.1:0-2659 GCA_043784385.1 Caulobacteraceae bacterium
ACCCGGCGTCTCCGCGCCGCTCCAATATGAGCCGGTGAGCAGGGTGGTGTAGTCGGTGGCGTAGGCCATGGACCCCTCGCTGGATTGTAGATCACTTCACACCCTAAGGGTTATGGCCTGCCGCGTCGATCAATTCAACGCCAAAACCACTTTGCACATTGACAACCGGGCGAAAGTATGTTGCAATATGCAAACTGGAGATTGTCTCGTTGACGGCGACGGGGTAGAAAAGGAGAGGCGCCATGACCACTAAGGAAACGGTGGCCAAGGCTTCTGACATTCCCGATCTGCAAAAGCTGAAGGGCTATTTCAGCGAGGCCGAGCAGATGACCAGCGAGGCCCGGGGGCGGGCGTTGCGGGCCATGGACTATTTCGATTCCGACCAGTTCTCCGCCGCCGAGCTGGCTCTGCTGCGCGAACGGCGCCAGCCGCCGGTGGTGATCAACCGCATCAAGCCGGCGATCAACGGCATCATCGGCGTGACCGAGCGCACCCAGGCCGATCCGCGCGCCTGGCCGCGCAACCCCGCCGACGCCGACAGCGCCGACGTGGCCACCGACGTCTTGCGCTATATCGCCGACTTCAACCGCTTCAAGCGGGTCAAGCAGGACTGTTTCAAGGACCTCCTGGTGCCCGGTTCGATGGCCGCGCTGGTCGGTGTCGACGGCGACCTGGAGGTCACCGTCACCCAGATTCGCTGGGAGGAATATTTCCACGATCCGCGCGCCCGCCGGCCTGATTTCAAGGACGCCCGCTACCTGGGCATCGCCAAGTGGATGTACGCCGACGACGCCGAGGCGATCTATCCCGAGAAGGCGCGGGAGATCGGCGAGGCGCTGCAAAACGGGGGCGCCGGCGGCCTGGCGGCGGGGGCAGCGTTCCAGGACCGACCGCAGACCGGGACCGGCGCGGGCGCGGGAACCTGGATCGACGCCAAGATGCGCCGGCTGCTGGTGATCGAGATCTATTACAGGGAAGCCGGCGACTGGATGCGCTGCGTGTTCACCGGCTCGGACATTCTGGAGAGCGGCCCCTCGCCCTACCTCGACCACAAGGGCCGCCCCGACTGTCCGATCGAGGCGCACAGCGCCTATGTGAAGCAGGACAACAGCCGCTATGGCGCGGTGTGGGACATGATCGGTCCGCAGGACGAGATCAACAAGCGCCGGTCCAAGAGCATCCACCTGTTGAACGTCACGCGGTTGCAGGCGGTGGAGGCGTCGGCCTCCGACGTCGACGCCGATACGGCGCGGGCCGAGGCGGCGCGACCGGACGGGGTGATCCCGTTCGGGTGGGCGCTGGTCAACAACGTGGCCGAATTCCAGGGCAACCGCGAGATGATGGCCGAGGCCAAGGCCGAGATCGAGCGCATGGGCCCGAGCCCGGCGATCCTGGGCCGCAACGAACATGACGACAGCGGCCGGGCGCTTCTGGCGCGCCAGCAATCGGGGCTGGTGGAGCTGGCCAATCTGTATGGCGCCCTGGAGGACTGGGAGCTGCGCATCTATCGCCAGATGTGGGCGCGGGCCAAACAGTTCTGGACCGCACCGCGGTTCATCCGCGTCACCGACGACGAGAACGCGCCCCGGTTCGTGGGGCTGAACCAGCCCAAGGGCCAGGGGCCTGACCAAGGGGGCGACCAGGGTCAGCCCAGCAGCCTGGCCGAGATCGACGTCGATATCGAGGTCGACAGCCAGGCCGAGACCGGGACGGTGCAGCAGGAGGCGTTCAACGAGCTGATGCGGCTGGTGGGCTCGAGCGCGGCCTATCAGCAGCAGGCGCCGCTGGCGACCTTGATCCAGCTGTCGCCCATTCCGCACAAGCGCGGCCTGCTCGATACGCTGAATCAGGCCGCCCAGGCCCAGTCGGCGCGGGCCGACCAGGAAGCCCAGATGGGCCAGGCGATGGCCCAGGCCAAGCTGGCCGAGCTTCAGGCCCGCACCGCCGAGATCCAGGCCAAGGCGCCGCTGCATGGCGCCACCGGCTTCGCCAAGACCCTGGACGCCTTGACCTACGCCAAGAGCGTCCGCGCCGATCGGACCAGGTTCGAATCCGGCGAGACCGCGCAACAGAGCGATCAGGAACTTTAGCTAACCGACCCGCCGCCGGGGTGACGGGCGTTTTCGAGGGCCGGGGCTCGTAGCCCTCGGATGGGACGCCGCCATGCGGGCGCATCGGGCCGCCACCGTCTTGGGCGAGGACACACCATGAACGATATGACCAACCTGCCGCCGGGTTCGCCCGCGCGGATCGAAGACCCACGCCTCGAAGCGCCGGAAATGCCAGAGGGCAGGCCCACGCCTGGGCACGTGCCGATTTCGGCGCTGCTGGACGAGCGCGACAAGCGTCAGGCCGAACGGGCCCGCGCCGATGGCCTGGAGAACCAGATCGCGGCGATGCGGGCCCAGGCCCAACCGGCGCAACCCCTGGAGCCGCATGAGGCGGTCAAGCAGGCCCTGTACGCCCAGAACCTGCGGTCTTCCCGCCGGTTCGCCGAACGGGAATACGGCAAGGACCAGATCGCCTCGGTCCATGACTGGGCGGCCCGGCAATGCGACCAGGATCCGCAGTTCAACCAGCAGATGCGCGGGGCGGAAGACCCCTATGAGGCCGCCTGCCAGGCGTTCAACCGCGAGCAGGTTCTGCGGACGGTGAAGCC
>JAYVYH010000321.1:0-4375 GCA_043784385.1 Caulobacteraceae bacterium
GCCGGAAAGCTGAATTTCGGCGGCGGCTGGTCTCTGAGGGCGGGCATGGCGCCTAGGGTGGCGATAATGTCCGCGTCCACTTTCTCGTCGCCGCTCGACCTGCGGATTTTCGCCCGCCGGACCTTGCCTTCGGCGTTTACCCAGACCGCAACGACGGCGGTGGAAAATTGCCGCCCGATATGGCTGTTGGATTGCACGGCCTGCTGTATTTCGGATTTCAGGATCCGCCTGAAATTGGCCTCGGCGAAGCTATCGCCGCCGCCGGCCGGGCCGTCGCCCGCGCCGCCGATCACCGTCGATCCGCCGCCCTTGCCCGCGCCGATACCGAAACTGTCGCCGCCCGCCTGTGCGGGGCCGGCGATGGTCAGTTGTTTGGGCTGATTGTCGGGCTTGGGCTGGTCCTCGGGCTTAGGCGCCTCCATGCGGTCCGGTGGCGGGGGTTGATCTTTGGGCGGCGGCGGCGGCGGCGGTTGTGGCGGCGGCGGTGGCAGTAGATCGACAGTAGACTCGGGCTTGGCCGAAGGCCGGCTGATCCCGGAGATGTTCTGGCTCAGCAGCCACACGCCGGCGCCCAGGGCCACGATGATCAGGCCGCCGATCAAAGGCGCCCGGAGGCCCCGCTTTTTCTTTTCGTCGTTTTCCCAGTCTTCGGTCATGTTTGATCGCCCCGGGCGGGCGCTATCCCGAGGCCTTGCCGGTCACCAGACCGACTTTGTTCAGATCCAGCCGGCGCAGCAGATCCAAAACCACCATCACCTTTTGATATTGGACGGTGGCGTCGCCCCGCACGACGATGGGAAATTCCGGCTCTGTCGCCTTAGCGGTGCGAAGGCGGTTTTCCAGGTCCGGCAGGGTCACCGGAAAGGCGTCAAGGAACACATCGCCATTGTTGTTGATGGTGATGGCCTTGGTCTTGGGTTTCGACAGGCTGACGGTGGAACTGGCCTTGGGCAGGTCGATCTTGATGCCCTGTACCGCCGCAGTGGTCATGATGATGAAAATCACCAGCAGCACATAGGCCAGGTCCAGCATCGGGGTGATGTTGACCTCGTCATAGGGTTTATCTTCGTCCTGAACCTGCATGGCGTGTTCCTTCGATCCGGCCTATTCGGCCGCGGCGGCGCGGCCGCCGTCACTGTGCATTTCGGAAATCCGCGTCACGAACTCGTCCACGAACACCAGCATGTTGGCTGAGACGTTCTTGTTGCGCAGAAGGATATAGTTGTACGCGAACAGGGCGGGGATCGCGACCGCTAGCCCCGCGATTGTGGCCAGCAGCGCCGCCGAGATGCCCGGCGCGATGGCGTTGATGTTGACGTCGCCGGCCGCGGCGATGTCGGCGAAGGTGATCATCACCCCGACCACCGTGCCCAGCAGCCCCAGGAACGGGCCGCCGGAGATGGCGATGGTCAGAATCACCAAGGCGCTGGACAGCCGCTGGTTCTCGCGGACCAGGCGGGTATTCATCAGTGAGCGGATGACCTCGACAGCCTCCACCGACATCATGCCCTGCCGGCGCTTGGCGCGGCGTGCCATCTCTTCGGCGCTGGCGTGATAGATTCGATACAGCGACGACGCCGCGAACCGGCGGGGATCGGTTTTGGCGTCCAAAGCCACCGGGTCGCCGCCGTTCTCATGGAAAAAGGTCAGGAAGCTGTCATTGGCTTTTTCGACGTGACCTACATAGCTGATCTTCACATACATCACCCACCAAGAGGCCACGGCCATGATGGCCAGCAGGCAGATGATGAACCAGGCGGGGGCGTCGACGTGGGTGACGATCAGGCCCAGGGAACCGAAGCCGATGCCAGCCTGCTTCTGATCGTCACCGTAGGCCACCAGCCTAGACTCGGCGCCCTGGGTCGAAGCATCGACCTCGATCAGGGTGGCCGATCGGGCGACTTTCGATACCCGCGCCTCGTCCATCACGCCGATGAACGGTGTCAGGTCGGATGGCGTGGCGGTGTCGGCGCCCAGGACGGCGGCTCCGGCCGAGGTGGGCAGGGCGCCGGGCGCGGTGGCCGCCTGCCGACCGTTGACATAGAGGGTGAAGGCCTTGCCGTCGGCAGTGAAGGCGATGTGGGTCCATTGTCCCGGCGCCACGGGCTGGTTGGCCGCCAGCCGGGGCGCTCCGGTCCCGCCTCGGACCTCCACGAACGGTACGCCCCCATCCAGGCCGACCACGGTCGCCGCGCCACCATCGCGGCGCACGAAGATCGCCGCCCGGGCTTGCGGCGCGGGACTCTTGATCCAAGCGCTGAAGGTAAAGGGCGCGCCGGCCGCGGTGGCCAGGGCCGGGGCGGCGGGAATGGACACGCCGCCCGCGCCGGTGAATTTCGCCCCTTTGCCGATCACCGACGCTTCCTCGACGCCGCCGGCCGGGGTCAGGGCTGTCAGGTGGTTGGCCGTCTTGTCGGTGGGCGGCGCCCCCGCCGGGCCATCGAAGTGATAGACTAACGCGTAGTCGGCATCGAAGGTCGCCGCCGCGTCACCGGTGGGAACGGCTTTCTTGTCGCCGTAGTACATCCAGATCTTCTTGGCGGCGCCGACGGGAAATTCAGGGACGTCCACCCAAATGGCAGCCACGCCCAGCAGGGGGTCGAAGGATTCGACGTGGAACGCTAGCGGGGTCTTGTCGTCCTCGGCCACGAAGCGCAGATCGTCACCTTTTTCAGACGCGTCGGCGAACTTGAAGTTGGCCGTGTGCAGCCTGATGAGCACCGGCACGCGACCGGCTGGCGCCAGGATGTTTCCCCCCTTGGCCGAGGCGTCCAGGGTTATTTCCTTCCTAAACGGCCAGTCCTTTTGCCACCAAGCGTTGGCCGCCACGGGCGCGGCGGTGATGGCCAGGATCAGGATCATGAGCAGCGACCGCATGCCGACATTCCTCCGAGGCGATTTGGCCAGGGCTGGCCTGGAATGAAGCTTCGTGCCGGTCATGTCAGAAATCCGATTTGAGGCTGAAGGTCGCACGACGCCGGTAGGCGTGGGTCGCCGGTCCAGAGATGAGAGGCACGGCCAGGGCGACCTCACCCTTGATATGTCTTAACAATTCCACTCGTAGGCCCACGCCGGCGCTGCTCTGAGCGAAGAACTGGGTCTGGCTGTGCTGGGGTTGCAGCACCCAGAGCGCGCCCCCGTCCGCGAAGGCGAAAAGCCGCAGATCGTCGAACACCCGAGCGATACGCGGCGCCAGCGTGGGAGTGCCGATCTCGAGTTCGCCGGACAGGCCCTCGTCGGACACGGCCTCCGACTGCAGGTAACCGCGCACTGATGTCAGGCCGCCGCTGGAAAACTGTTCGCTCGAAATCAGGGGCTGGTCGGCGAACTGGCCCGACAGCCGCTGGCTGGCCTCGAACCCCTTCCAAAGCGTCTCCGACTGGGTCAGGTCAACATTGACATGGATGAAATTGGGCCGGGCATCGGCGCGTTTGTTCTCGAAGGCGGCCGTATTGCTGCCTAGACCCCTGAGCCCCGCTGTCAGACCGACGGAGAGCTTGGTCGAGAATTTCTGGCCGTCCCGCTGGACATTGTAGACGATGTTAAGGGGAAAATACTGGATGGCGTCGGTGCTGACGGTGTTGCTGAAGTTGATCGCTTCGTCGAAATTCTTGAAATCCAGGCCGAAACTGACGGACTGCGAAACATCGGCCATGTGTGGCAGTTGCAGAATGGCCCTGCCGCCGATCGCGTATCCCTTGCCCAGCACGCTGGTCCCGCCCAGGGTCGCCACATTGCTGTTTGAACGATAGCCAAATGCCAGAAGGCTGAAGGGGGTGTTCCAGATCGGCGCCAGATAGGATCCGGCGAAAATCTCGGACTGGTCTCGATTTGTTGGCGCCACGGCGTAGGTGAACGAGGCGCTGTGGCCCAGCTGCCAGAGGTTGTCGTAGCGCACTGTGCTGGTGATCCGCAGAGGATCGGTGTTCTGATTGTGATCGTTGGTCAGCTCCACGCTGGCGTGCCAAGGCCCGCTGTCGCTGACCTTCAGATCGACGTCTACGGTCCCCGGCGTCTTGCCCGCGTGGACCAGCGGTTCGACCCGCCGACCCGGGAGGCGGTTAAGCTCGGTGATCTCCTGAGTGGCCAGGGTGATGTTTGGAGTCTGCCCTTCCCGAATCGCGGGTGTGGCCCGGCGGATGGTATCGGGTGAGTAATAACGCGCCCCGGTAACGCGCAGTCGACCCACTGGCGTCTCGGCGACGGTCAGGCGAACGATGTTCTCGCCGCTCTCGCTGACGGCTTGGGCGGGGAAATCCACCACCACGGTCTGGTAGCCGCGGGCTTGATAGACTTTCTGCAGGGCCTCGACCGCATGATCGATATCGGAACGAGTACGGTTGGGGCCGAGGAAGGGGTAAACGGCCTCTTCTAT
>JAYVYH010000322.1:0-15837 GCA_043784385.1 Caulobacteraceae bacterium
GAGCAGGCGGCCCCTATCGTGTATTTACTCCCTATTGGCGCGCGGCGCTCCCGTTCGCTGACGAGTCGGCGCCAGACATTACGCCGCCGAGGTTCCAAGGTTTCGAGGCGCCCCTGGCATCGGACCGGGTGGACGACTGGTCCCTCCATCCTCGCACGCCGGACTGGTCATCGGGGTTCCAGGACTGGCGGCCAGGCGAAGCCGGCGCCCAGGCTCGTCTGGCTTCGTTTTTGTCCAGCGGCGTCGACAACTACGTTGATCTGCGGGATCGACCCGCTGTGTCCGGCACGTCGCGCCTTTCACCCCACCTGCATTTTGGTGAAATCAGTCCCCGGCAGATCTGGGCCGCGGCGAGGTGCGCGGTGGCCGAGCGGCGCGCGTCGCCACGCCAGATCGACGGCTTCCTTCGCGAACTCGGTTGGCGTGAATTCAACCACCAACTCGGCTTTCATTTTCCACGAATGGAACGGGACGGATTCAATCCCCGGTTCCTAAGCTTCCCCTGGCGAGATGATCCCACCGGAGCGGAAGCCTGGCGCCGCGGGCGCACCGGCTTTCCGATTGTCGATGCGGGTATGCGCGAGCTGTGGGCCACCGGCTGGATGCACAACCGGGTGCGCATGATCGCGGCCTCCTTCCTGATTAAGGATCTGTTGGTGGACTGGCGTGTGGGCGAAGCCTGGTTTTGGGACACCCTGGTGGACGCAGACCTTGCGAACAACCTCGCGGGTTGGCAATGGGTGGCGGGGTCGGGGGCTGACGCAGCGCCGTATTTCCGCGTTTTCAACCCGGTGCTTCAGGGGGAGAAGTTTGATCCGGACGGGAGTTACGTTCGACGTTGGGTCCCCGAGCTTGCACGATTGCCGGACGCCTGTATCCATCAGCCCTGGCGCGCGGGTAGCGACATTCTCTCTGCGGCTGGTGTTAGACTGGGCGTAACCTATCCCGCTCCTATCGTCGACCATGCCGTGGCTCGAGACCGAGCCCTGGCCGCCTACGAGAGACTCGCATGACGACAGCCGAACAGACCCGCCCGATGCCCCTCGCCCTAGCTTTGAACGATCCGGAACTGCGTGCGGCGCCGGCGGCGTTCAGGACCGCGGTGTCGATCTCACGCCGCAACTGGGACTTCGGCGTTCTTACATTCGTTCTTCCCTCCGGCCGGGAATTGCGGATCGAAGGGCGCGCGCCGGGGCCTCATGGCCGACTTGTCGTCAAGGATTTCCGGTTTGTTTCGAGGGTTCTGGCCGCGGCCGACATCGGCTTTGGCGAGGGCTACATGGCCGGCGAATGGGACACTCCAGACCTAGCGGCGCTGCTTGAAGTTTTCACGTTGAACTTCGATCGGCTTGAGAAGCTAGTCGAAGGCAACCCCCTCATGCGCGCCCTGAACTTTTTGGCGCACGTTTTCAATCGCAACTCCAAGGCAGGGTCGCGTCGAAACATCTACGCTCACTATGACCTAGGCAACACCTTCTACGAGTGCTGGCTTGACGCCAGCATGACCTATTCGTCGGCCAAATACGAACAGCCTGGCCAGCGGCTGGCCGAGGCCCAGCGTAACAAATATCTTTCCCTGGCCCGACAGATCGATCTTCAACCGGGACATCACGTGCTCGAGATCGGTTGCGGTTGGGGTGGGTTCGCCGAGTTCGCGGCCAAGGAGATCGGTGCGAAAGTTACTGGCGTGACGATCTCACCGTCGCAGTTCGAATTCGCCAAGCAACGCCTGTTCAACCTGGGTCTCGCCGAAAGCGCGGAGATTCGTTTGGTCGACTATCGCGACATTCAAGGCCGTTTCGACAGGGTCGCGTCGATCGAAATGTTCGAGGCGGTTGGCGAGGCTTATTGGCCAGCGTATTTTGAGAAAATTCGAGAGGTTCTCGCGCCAGGCGGTCGAGCGGGCCTGCAGATCATCACCATTCGCGACGACTTGTTTAAGGTATACCGACAACGCTCTGATTTCATGAGAAAATACATATTCCCAGGCGGTATGCTGCCAAGCGAAACCAGGCTTCGGGAGGAAACTGCCAAAGCTGGCCTCGAATGGGGGACGATCACCCGCTTCGGTCAGGACTACGGCGAAACGCTGGCCGAATGGGCGTCGCGGTTTGACGGCGCCTGGGGCCAGATCAACGCCCTGGGGTTTGATGAGCGTTTCCGCCGCCTGTGGAGTTTCTATCTGCGGTACTGCGAAGCGGCCTTCAGAACAGGGCGCACCAATGTGGTGCAGCTCAGCTTGGCCAAGACCTGACGCATCCGACGTCTTTCTTCTTGCGTCGTTTGACAAGAGACCCAAATGAATTGGGTATGATTAAATCGTTCATTCGCGCTGGCGTTATCGACGCCATCGGTGACACACCCTTGATCCGCCTGCGAGCGGCCAGCGACGCCACCGGATGTGAAATCCTGGGCAAAGCCGAGTTCATGAATCCCGGCCAGTCGGTCAAGGACCGGGCGGCCCTCTACATCGTCCAAGACGCCGAGCGCCGTGGGCTCCTCAAACCGGGCGGTCGCATTGTCGAGGGTACGGCGGGAAACACCGGGATAGGCCTCGCGATGGTCGCGTCGGCGCTCGGCTATTCCACGACCATCGTGATTCCGCGCACCCAGAGCCAGGAAAAGAAGGACGCCATACGATTGATGGGCGCGACTTTGGTAGAGGTTGACGCCGTGCCCTACGCCAACCCGGCCAATTACGTGAGGTATTCAGGCCGGTTGGCCGAGGCGCTTGCCGCTAGTGAGCCAGCCGGCGCGATCTGGGCCAACCAGTTCGACAATATCGCCAACCGCCAAGCCCACCAGGAAACCACCGGGCCGGAAATCTGGAAACAGACTGGGGGATCGGTGGACGGATTCATTTGTGCGGTGGGATCGGGCGGAACATTGGCCGGCGTGGCCGCGGCGCTCCGCCAAAACAATCCGGGTGTAGCAATCGGCCTGGCGGACCCACATGGCGCCTCGCTCTATGAGTGGTATGCTCATGGAGAGCTGCGGGCGGAAGGCTCGTCCATATCCGAAGGAATCGGACAAGGACGGATCACCGCCAACCTGGAGGGCCTGAAGGTCGATTTTCCATATCGAATCGGCGACGAAGAGATGCTGCGGGTGGTCTTTGAACTGGCCCAGCGAGAAGGCCTAGTCATGGGTGGGTCGACCGGCATCAATGTGGCCGGCGCGATCAACCTTGCCCGCGATCTTGGACCGGGACATACGATCGTGACCATTCTTTGCGACTACGGTTCGCGGTATCAGAGCAAGTTGTTCAATTCAGAGTTTCTCAAGGAGCGGGGTCTGCCGACTCCGCCTTGGTTGTCCCAATGACCGACCCGATGGTCTCTACTGACTGGCTCCTGGCGCGGCTCGATGCCCCCTCTACCCGGATATTCGACGCCAGCTGGTTCATGCCTGGATCGGACCGAGATCCGGATAGAGAGTATGGCGCCAGTCATATTCCTGGCGCGGCCCGGTTTGATATCGACGCCCTGTCAGATCACGACTCAGCACTGCCGCATATGCTAGCGCCACCGTCCGACTATGCCATGGCGATGCGGCGCCTCGGAATTGAGCCGATGTCCAGCGTCATCGTCTATGATTCAGAGGGCCTGTTTTCCGCTCCGCGCGCCTGGTGGACCCTGCGCGCGATGGGACATGCCGCGACGTTCGTTCTCGACGGCGGCCTGCCCCGTTGGATAAGCGAAGGTCACCCCGTGGAGACCGGTTGGCGCCAGACGCGACACGGAGAGTTCAAGGCCCATCCTCGGAAAGACTTGGTCGAGGATATAGATGGTGTCCTCGCCGCGCTGGGCGATAGCGAACGGCAGGTGGTTGACGCGCGGCCTGCGCCGAGATTTCGTGGTGAGGCACCCGAGCCTCGCCCTGGCTTGCGCGGAGGTCACATGCCTGGGGCTGTGAATGTCCCGTGGTCGACGGTGGTGGAAAAGGGATCGCTGCTCCCGGTAGAGCGGCTTCGAGAGATATTCGAGACGGCTGGAGTGGATCTCGAACGGCCCGTGGTGACGACCTGCGGTTCGGGCGTCAGCGCCTGTGTGCTGGCTCTCGCCCTGGCGAGATTGGGCAGGGATAGCGTCCCCGTCTATGACGGATCGTGGTCGGAGTGGGGGGGGCGGTCCGATACCCCTGTAGTTATAGGACCCTAGGGGTGACGAACGGCGCTAGGCCCGAGTCTCGTCTGCTGCATATTGGCCAGGCTCCAGCCCGACTTCAGCGGACGGTGGGGCCACCAATCCAGAAGGGGTCGACTGTCCTCATGCCGGACGCAGACGCCCTCTACGATGACGCACAGACCACCTACGGGAGGGCCGGGCTCGCGACGCACGGGGCCTTGATCGATGCCATGATCGGCCTGGAAAATGCCGCCACCGTCAAGTTGTTTCCCTCTGGCCTGGCGGCGATGGTCGGAACCCTGCTGGCGGTCCTTAAGGCCGGGGACGAGGTTCTGGTCACCGACGCCATCTACAAGCCCACGCGACGTTTCTGCGATCGGGTTCTGTCGCGTTATGGCGTCGCGGTTCGCTACTACCCGCCCGGTGCGTCGCCAACTGAGCTGATCGCCCTTTGCGCCGCCCATACCCGTCTGATTGTTTTGGAATCGCCCGGCTCACTGACCTTTGAGGTTCAGGATGCGCCGGGTATCGCGGCCTTGGCCGGGGCTCGGGGAATTCTAACCCTGATGGACAACACATGGGCGGCGGGAATGTATTTCAAACCTTTGGACCACGGCGTCGATCTATCCGTTCAGGCTTTGACGAAATATGTCGGCGGACATTCCGATGTGTTCATGGGCTCCGCAGCCACGCGCAAACCCCATCTTTCAAGGTCGCTGGATCAGGCGATTCTCGACTTCGGCTGGGGCGTTTCCGCAGAGGACGCCTATATGATTCTCCGCGGTCTGCGCACCCTGCCGACCAGAATGGCGCGTCATCAAAAGAGCAGTCTGCTTGTCGCGGACTGGCTGTCGCGCCATCCCCGCGTCGGCAAGGTTTTGCATCCCGCTCTCGAAGGCTCGCCCGGTCACGATCTGTGGCGGCGCGACTTCACAGGCGGCGCGGGACTGTTCGCCTTCGTTCTCAATGCGGCCGGGGTTGCGGAGACAAGTATGTTCCTCGACGCCCTGAAACTGTTCGGCCTGGGCTTTTCCTGGGGCGGCTTCGAGAGCCTGGCCCTCAACTGCGATCCTCAGTTCGGGGTCCGGCAGGCGCCACCAAAATATGGCGGCGCGTTGATCAGGCTCAGCATTGGCCTGGAAGACGCGGACGATCTGATCGAAGATCTGAACCAGGCTCTGGCCGCCATCGCCTGAAACGGCTCGACGCCAAGCACGGATGCGTCCGTGCTTGGCGACCCCGGCTGGATTCGAACCAGCAACCGTCCGCTTAGAAGGCGGATGCTCTATCCGGTTGAGCTACGGGGTCGAGGAAGCGGGGGGCAGCCGGATCAATGCGTCCAGGGCTGCTTGCGTTGAAAAGCGAAGTTGTCGGCGTAGGCCCTCACGATCCGTCTGGTCTCGGAGTCCGGCAGCACCTCGAACGCCAGGCCCCGACGCCGTGCGTAGGCAACCGCCTCCTCCCGGGTGTCGAAGAACAATTTAATCTGGCCGTCGGTATCGGTTGTCTGGGTCCAGCCCATGAGCGGATCAGCCACCCTCGCCGCCCCCGGCTCGAACGCCAGTATCCATCCCTTGGTGTTCGCGCGTCCCGACTGCATGGCGGTCTTGGCGGGGCGAAATATACGCGCCAACATGAGCGCTCCTTAAATCTAGTCTGCGGCCCCTTGTGGTCGGGGCGAGAGGATTCGAACCTCCGACCCTCTGCTCCCAAAGCAGGCGGTTTGTCAACTATTTCAACGTGTTATTTGCAAAACGACCAATTTTGGATACCAACAAAATCAAAGGGTTAGAGGGCGGCAGAAAAACTAATTGCCTGCTCGCCGGTCTTCCTCGCGCCGCTCATCGGCAGCCAGTTTAGCTGACTGCCTGTCAATCTCCCTAAACTCGCAGCCTGTTGGATCATAGTCGTGAGCACATGCAGCCTTCACCTTTGCCACTTGTTCTTCTGCTGTCTCGGGCGCAACTGGGGCGCACGAAACCAAAACCAGGCAAACGGTGCCGATAGCAATGATAAATTTCATATCAACACTTTATTAGCAGTGTAACAGCCAAGTTC
This sequence comes from Caulobacteraceae bacterium, assembly GCA_043784385.1. Lineage (GTDB taxonomy): Bacteria > Pseudomonadota > Alphaproteobacteria > Caulobacterales > Caulobacteraceae > Acaudatibacter. The sequence goes on from JAYVYH010000322.1 coordinate 6,186, forward strand.
GATTTCAACTATCAAGCCAATTTTGCTTGTGCAACTGCGTCCGATAGTTTGTCATATCGCCATTCGCGAAGCTTATACTTATCCTTTTCGCGTGTAATTCCATAGTGGCTCATTAACGCTTCGTCGCCCATTCCTTCGGGTTTCCGCTGCGCCCGTGTTGCCGGGTAACGCGTAACCTGCCCAGTGCTGGCTAGCACCACGCTCTGGATGTCAATCAGGCGGGCCTCTACCTTTCTGAAAAGCCCGATCACGACGCCTGTGACGATGAGCATCTCGCCAAGCGCCGAAGCGCCTCCGCCAAACTCGGCCGCTCCCGCGCTGCCACTGGCTCCCGCAAGCAACCCAAAAACACCAGCTGCCAAGGAAACGCTGCCCAACAACAGAAATACGATACCTGAGCCGATGCGCGGTGGTGCGACCGTTTGATGCTGAGCCTGCGTCACTGTAACCCCCATCAGAAGCACGGCAAAAAATATTGATGACAGTTCAGCATGTCACCGTTGGTCGCATGTTCCCACGTCGGATTGCAATGCGCGTAGACGAAATGAGAACGCTTCCAGAAAAACTTTAGAAAAACCGGCTGTTAAGATACATTCAGAAAATCGCGTAACCTATTGTAATCCTTGGTCGGGGCGAGAGGATTCGAACCTCCGACCCTCTGCTCCCAAAGCAGATGCGCTACCAGGCTGCGCCACACCCCGTCACCAAAGGACTTCTCAGCACCCTATTGCCACGGGGGGCCGCCAGTCGCAACGCATGCCCGATCAGACGGGCCGTCGGCGCATCAACTTAAACACGCCGGTGGCGCGGGCCAGATCGCGATCCCCGACCGAGGCGTGTCCTTCAACAAAGGCCAGATCACGGGTCGCGCGGGTCACCCTCGCCTCTCCCAGAACCCAGTCGCCTGCGCGGCCCATGTCCAGAAAGTCCACTGAAAGATGGATCGTAACCGGTGTAGACCCCGTTGCCCTGCCCGCAGCGGCTGCCAACAGGCCATCCAGAAAAGCCGAAAGCATGCCGCCATGGATCAGACCAACGCCGTTACAGTGCCGCCCGAGCGCATGGAATGCCTGCTGGGCGCCTTCATCGCTTGGTCGATGGTAGTAGGGTCCGTTGTGGGTCGTGAACGCCCCGCGACCAGCCTGAAGGATAAACCCCGCCGGTGGCCCGCTCCCCGCCTTATCGTCACTCACGGGTGAAAGATCCTCTCGGCGACTCTGTCGCCTGGCTCGATCCCGATCTCCGCGGCCCTGCCCCCGCGAATCTCCAGAACGCCGAGGACATCGCCTCCCGAGGGTATCGGCGTATCCGAATATGGGACGGCGTTGCGGGCGATGGCGATGATCCGGCCATCCGGAGCGATGAACAGCATATCCAGTGGAATCAGAGTGTTCTTCATCCAGAACGCCACCGGCTGGGGAGTCTTGAAATCGAAAAGCATGCCACGGTCGGGGGCGAGGCTTTTTCGATACATTAAACCGCGCTCCCGTGAGGCTTCCGTTTCCGCCACCTCGACACGGAACCGGCGGACCCCGTGGTGAGTAATCACTTCGAGCGGCTCCCACTTAGAGCTCCCGGCGATCGCAGGTGATCCGATGAAGCCAAAAAGGAGCAATACCAGCAACAAGCGCGCCAGAAGGCTCGCGAACCGGGACGCTAGAAAGGCCACTTGGGAAAACTCCGCAGATCGACAGGGGGATCGCTAAGCGTGATGCAGTTCGATGTCCGCCGCAATAAGGCCCTTGGGTCCCTCCGCCAACCGAACGACCACCGCCTCTCCAGGCTGCAGGTCGCCGAGACCCGATCTGCGCAATACCTCAATGTGAACGAAGATGTCGCCTGGTGCATCATCGCGGACCACGAAACCGTAGCCCTTGACGCGATTGAACCATTTCACCTTAGCCGCCTCATAGACGCCCGCGTCGGCCCCGGCGCTTGGCGATAGATGATCGTGTTCCGGCGCGCCGTCGGACGACGCGTGAAAATGGTCCTGACCTAGGCCGTTCAAGTGTCTGAAATGGACGTCTCGAACATCCGGAACGACCTCGTCGAGGTCGACGATCTCCAGAACCTGCCAACCCTTCGGCCTCTTGACCACGTCACAAACTACGATCGAGCCTTCCGACACGTTGTCGCGGCCTGAGTTGCGAAGCGACGTCACGTGCAGGAGGACATCCATCGAATCCGTCTGACCGGCATCATCCGGCACTACAAAGCCATAGCCCTTGCCGCCATCGAACCACTTCACACGCCCCCGAATTCGAATCGCGTCGGGAGGCAAGCTTTGGCCGCTAAAATCGTCTTCTACCATAGGCCCCCGCAGCCCCCCGCCGTCCCGTGGCCTTGGGATAGCCTTTCATATGATGAGGCGAAGCAGGGGAACAGGTCAACGGGCGGTTGAGTATGGCGGCCCACCTGTGAAAATTTGTCGCAGCTTTCGAAACGATCTTGACATATGGTCACGTGTTTTTTGGCACGCCTCCGTGGTACGCCCTACGGGAGTCGAACCCGTCTTCCCAGATTGAAAATCTGGTGTCCTAACCGATAGACGAAGGGCGCATGTCTCACGGGAGGGGGGGGTATATCCGCGCGCCCATGGCCGCGCAAGTGGGTCCCCTTCCCCCTCAGGATTGCTGGCGAGCGTCAGCGGCGTCTTCGATCTCGAGTTGCACGCCCCTGCGTCCATTCCAATCGTCGATCTTCAGTTTTCCAGCGATATGGATCGAACCTCCCCCGGCAAGGAGTCTTCGCCCCAGGTCGGTATCCTCCGAACGCCAGGCCACCGCCTTTAGCCGACCGCCACCCAATCCAATGAGATCGCATCTGATGTGGCCGCCCCGCATAGGGAAAGCCCGCTCAACCCTTACGTCAGCGATGGCGAACATCAGTTCGGGGTTCCCCGGACCAAAGGGGGCCAATGGCTGAAGCTCTTCCAGGAAAGTCCTGGCGGCCGCCTCAGGGGTCACCAGCACATCGATATCAAGAGCGTCCTCCGCTCTCGCCTCGCACATCTCGCCTGCCAAGGCCTCGCATAGAAAACCTCTGAACTCGGGTATCGCCGCGGGACGCAGAGTCAGGCCCGCGGCCATGGCGTGGCCGCCGCCCGCGATCAGGAGACCACTTTCAAACGCCGCCCGAACAGCTTGCCCGAGATTCACTCCGGGTTGAGAGCGCCCTGAACCCTTGGCGATATCCCCTGCCCTGTCGATCCCAATGACCACAACCGGCCTTCGATAGTGCTCCCGCAATCGGCTGGCGACGATGCCTACAACGCCCGGATGCCAACCCTCACGGGCTACGACGATGACCGGCGCTTCGGGATCAAGGTTGCTACCCTGCTCGAGATCCAGCACCGCCTGCTTGACGATGGCGCTTTCGACAAGCTTGCGTTCGGTGTTCAGCGCGTCAAGCTCACGCGCCAGCTCGCCAGCCTCGGTGGAGTCGTCCGTGGATAAAAGCCGGGCGCCAAGATCCGAGCGGCCAATCCGTCCCCCGGCGTTGATGCGGGGACCGAGAATGAATCCCGCCTCGAAAACGCCGGCGGACCCCTTGGCCAGGCCGGCGACATCCATTAGAGCCGATAAGCCCGGATTTCGCCACATCGACATGGCTCGAAGGCCAAGCGCCGTAAGAGCGCGGTTAAAACCGACCAACTGGGTTACATCGCAAACGGCGCCCATGGCGGCCAGATCCAACCATTGACGCACATCTGGTTCGGGCCGGTGGGCGAACAGGCCGCGTCGCCTAGCCTCACGGTTGAGAGCCACCAGCAAGACAAAGGTTACGCCGGCCGCGGCCAGAACACCCTGGCCCGAGCCGCAGTCAGGTCGGTTTGGATTGACCAGGGCCGAAGCCAAAGGCGTGGCGGGGCCCATGAGATGATGATCGATGACCACGACTTTCAAGCCGACCTCGGCGGCCGCTTGAATCGCGTCGTAGGCGGCGGCGCCACAATCCACTGTGATGACCAGGTCGACTGCTTCGGCTTTCAGCTTACGAAACGCCGCCGGGCTCGGCCCATAGCCCTCGGTCATCCGGTCCGGCACGTAGATGGGTAGATTCAGCCCCATAGCCCGGAACCAACGTACCAGTTGGGCAGCGCTGCTGGCGCCGTCCACGTCATAGTCAGCAAACACCGTCAGGCTAAGGCCATCGATCAGGGCGTCTACCAGGATCGATGCAGCTAGGTCCATGTCGGCGAAACAGGATGGGTCGGGAAACAGCGCCCTCAAGGTCGGCCGCAGGAACGACTCTCCAGCCTCTATCGCCACGCCACGCGACGCCATGGCCCGGGCAAGCGGTTCCGAAAGACCAAGCCGGGCCTGATGCGCCTGGGTTATCTCCGGGTCGGCTGGTCTGGCGCGCCACCTGCGGCCACGCAATGACCGGCGCACATCAAGGAAGTCACTTGAAATCGAATGTTCCAGGACCATCAAACCTGGCGTTTCATCCGCACCTGGCGTACCACGCCGCCGACGGAGTTCATGACCAGGGTGTGAGTATACAGGAAACCATCCACAACCTTGACGCCATTGAGCAATGCGCCGTCCGTCACCCCCGTGGCAACGAAAATGGCCTCGGCACGGACCATCTCATGCAGGTCGTATTTCTTGTCTAAGTCAGTGATGCCGTGACCGCGAGCGCGGGCTCGTTCATCGGCGTTGCGAAACACCAAACGCCCCTGAAACTGACCGCCAACACATTTCAAGGCCGCGCAGGCTAGAACGCCCTCGGGCGCGCCGCCCTGGCCTAGATACATGTCGATCCCCGTATCGGCGTCGGCGGTATTGATAACCCCGGCGATGTCACCGTCGGTGATCAGATACACCCGCGCGCCCACGGATCTCAATGACGCGATGATATCAGCGTGCCGGGGACGGTCAAGGACACAGACGGTGATATGCGTGGGGTCGACGCCCTTAGCGGCGGCCAGGGCCCGAGTATTGTCGGCGGGACTGCGATCAAGGTCCAGCACCCCGGCCGGATAGCCCGGTCCGCAGGCAATCTTCTCCATATAGGTATCCGGTGCGTTAAGCAGCGTGCCGGTCGGCGCCCAGGCCATTACCGCCAAAGCGTTGGTCATTGCCTTCGCCGTCAGCGAAGTCCCTTCCAAAGGATCCAGGGCGATGTCGATTTTTGGTCCTCCGCCACGCCCGACACGTTCGCCGATATAGAGCATGGGAGCCTCATCGCGCTCTCCTTCTCCGATCACGATGACACCTTCGATATCGAGCTCATTGAGTGCGGTGCGCATGGCGTCCACGGCGGCCTGATCGGCGGCTTGCTCGTCACCTCTTCCAACCAGGGCCCACGCGGCGATGGCGGCCGACTCGGAAACACTGACGGCGTCCATAACCAAGGAGCGATGCAATAGCTGTAAAGTCATGGAAATCTCCGACTAAGTCCCATGGCGGTCCGCGATCCCTAGATCAGCGAGATACGGATCACACGAGGCGGCGCAATAAGACTCGGCAATAGACTCATGGCCCGGACGGCCTTGGTGATGGTCGCTTCTGGCGCAAGATGAGTCGTCAGTACGATCGGCACACCTCCTGCGCCTTGAGCCGGCTTTTGCAGAAAGCTGTCGATTGAAACACCAGCGTCAGCGAGGGTCTCGGAAACAGAGGCAATGACACCAGGCTCGTCGCGGACCAACAGCCGCACATAGACGCGGCCCATGGCGTCGGCCGGTGAGACATTGCCGAATTCCGCGAGAGAGTCGGCCGCTTTTTGGAAAACCGGCCGCGCCGCGCCAGCCATGACATCAGCGATATCCGCCGCGACGGCGGCCGCCGTCGGGCCGGCGCCGGCGCCGGCGCCTTGGATGAATATACGGCCGATTTTGCGAGATTGAATGAATAGCGCGTTAAGCACGCCATCCACGCGCGCCAAAGGATGGTCGAGCGATGTCAGAGCAGGATGCACCCGCACAGAAACCTCAGCGGGGCCTCGAACGGCGCTGGCCACCAGCTTGATGCGATAGCCGAGGTCCTTCGCGAGACGGATATCAAGCAATTCAATTCCATCAATGCCCTCGATTACGGCGGCCGACAAGGTCGGCGCGCCGCCAAAGGCCAGGGCCGCGAGAATAGTGATCTTATGGGCGGCGTCGAACCCGCCAACGTCCATGGTCGGGTCAGCTTCAGCGTACCCCAGCGCCTGGGCTTCGGCGAGGACCTCGAGGAAACCACGGCCAGTCGCCTCCATCTCCGTGAGGATATAGTTGCAGGTGCCGTTCAAGATACCGGCCACAGCCTCGATCTGGTCGCCGACCAGGGCCTCGCGTACAAGCTTCACCACGGGCGTTCCACCCATCACCGCCGCTTCAAACAGTAGTGGCGCGCCATGAGCCTCGGCGATCATCGCCAGCTCGCGACCGTGAGTGGCGATCAGAGCTTTGTTGGCCGTGACCACGGGCTTACCCGCCCGCAAGGCCGCTTCCACCGCCGCGGCGGCTGGCCCATCGGCCCCGCCGATCAGTTCGACAAAGATGTCCGTTTCGGGTGAACGGGCCAGAGCGACAGGGTCATTAAACCACTTGAAGCCGGATATATTGATAGGCCGGGCGGCGGACCGCGTTCGAGCGCTTACCCCGGTCACAAGACAGTTGGACCCAGTGGGCGAAAAATCCGGTCTTGCTTGGATTAGGTCGATCAGTCCCGATCCGACCGTGCCCAGTCCGGCCACGCCAAGTCGCCATTGTGTTCTGCTCAAAGGTTCGATCCTCGTCAGGTCGCCGACGCGAAGTCTAGCGCGCCGCTCAAGATCTGCCCGGATCGATCGAGAAACCTTTTGACGTTGCGGGCGGCCTGCCGAATTCTGTGCTCATTCTCCACCAAGCCGATCCGGACATACCCCTCGCCGTATTCCCCGAACGCCACCCCAGGAGACACCGCGACACCCGCCTCTTCAATCAGGAGCTTTGAGAACACCATCGAGCCGGCCTCACGGAAAGCTTCCGGCAGTGGCGCCCAGGCAAACATCGACGCCGGTGGCGTTGGTATATCCCAGCCCGCCCGGGCCATGGACGACACCAGCACATCGCGGCGCGATTTGTAGACCGCGCGTATCTCCGCGACGCAATCCTGCGGACCGTTCAGCGCCGCGGTGGCGGCAACCTGGATCGGCGTGAATGCTCCGTAGTCCAGATAAGATTTCACGCGCGCGAGGGCGGCGCACATTCTGGCGTTACCAACCACCATCCCCACGCGCCAACCCGCCATCGCATAGGTTTTGGACAGCGAATTGACCTCTACGGCGATATCGCGCGCGCCATCGACCTGCAAAATCGACGGCGGCGGATTGTTGTCGAAGTAGATTTCCGAGTAGGCGATGTCGGACAAAACCAGCATGTCGTGCTTTCGCGCCAGGGCGATGGCGTCCTTGTAGAAATCCAGGTCAACCCATTGCGCGGTCGGATTGGATGGATAGCTGACAATCAATACGCTGGCGGGCGGAGCCGAATGACGCACCGCCCGGCTGACACCGGAAAGATAGGCTTCGGGAGTGAGAGCTGGGACGTGCCGTATGACACCGCCGGCCATTATGAAGCCGTACGCGTGAATCGGGTAAGCTGGATTGGGGCATATGATCACGTCGCCCGGCGCCGTTAGCGCCTGGGCGAGGTTCGCGAATCCCTCTTTCGAGCCCAAAGTCGCCACGACCTCGGTTTCGGGATTGAGCGTCACACCGAAGCGATTGGCATAGTAGCCCGCCATCGCGCGCCTGAGGCCGAGGATCCCCTTAGAGGCGGAGTATCGCCCTGATTTGGGATCCCGCGCTGTTTCGATCAGCTTGTCGACGATATGCCTGGGCGTGGGCATGTCCGGGTTGCCCATGCCGAAATCAATTATGTCGATCCCCTCGCCCCGGAGCCGGGCTTTCAGCCGGTTAACCTCTTCGAACACATACGGGGGAAGGCGGCGAATACGGTGGAAATCGGGGATCACTGGTGCGGTCTCCGGGGCGGTTCAGCCTTGCGCTTGGCCTCCGCCTCGAATGTTTGGGTATCGGAGGGGGCTGAGCCATCTACCGAAGGCGGTGGCGCGGCTTGCGCTATGGCCACTGCGCTGAACTTTTCGGCGCCGGCCAGCGGCAGGCTCGACGCGTCATCGCGGGTTTTGACGACAAGACGACGTCCCGCCTGCCGAATCTCGACAACAGCCGCCTTGAAAGTGCTGGCGTCGCGCATATCAGTGGGCGTCGGGGGGATTGAACAGAAGGTCGGATCAGCCCCCCCTCGCGAGGGGGGGCTGCAGGCGCTCACCTCCGACGGGCCGGACGACAACGCTTGAGCGCCCAGCGGCGTGAACACTACCAGCGCGAGCCAAAGAGCCTTTGTCATTGATTGAGGTTGCTTTAGGGATTTCATCAGAGCCGAGGTCATAGGCCAGACCGTGCCCGAGAGAAAGAGCGCGGCCATCGACCGAAGGGAGCTAAGTATGAAGGATACCGTCAAGAAGTCCAAGGCGCGCGCCAAGGCCTCCTTGCCAGCCGAGGGTGGCGCCAAAAAGAACAAATTGTCCAAATCCACGCCCTCGGTCGCAAACATGCCAGACAAGAACGAACCGAAGCTGTCGCCGGACGGCGACCCGCCCTCCCAGGCCATGAAAGGCCTTGAGTTCATGTCAGCCGACCAGCGCGCCGCTATCGAAGCCCTTTCGTTGAACCTCGCCCGCGCCGCCATGACAGCTCAAAGCGCCATCGCGGAGGCGGCTTTGCGTCAGGCCGATCGGCCGGCGGCGCTGAATCCGGATCCCTTCCATGTCAGCACGGCGATGAGTGAGGTGATCGGCAAGCTGGCAGGGCAGCCTGACCGACTGATCCGCGCCCAGGCCGATCTTTATAGCCGTTACATGGAGCTGTGGCGTTCCGCCGCCGGAGCCAAGCCGGCGCCGGCGGCCACCGAAGGCGGCAAGATCGACAAGAGGTTCAGCGATCCCGACTGGTCGGCGAATCCCGTCTTCGATGTGGCCAAGAAGTCCTATCTGATCACTTCGAATTGGCTCAATGATCTGGTTGGTAGCGTCGAAGGCGTCGAACCCTTGACCAAACGCCGTGTTGAGTTCTTCACGCGCATGCTGACCGACGCGTTTTCACCCTCCAATTTTCTACTCTCCAACCCGGTTGCCCTTCGCGAGGCCATGGATAGCCGGGGCGAGAGCATCCTGCGGGGCATGGAAAACTTTGCCGCGGATCTCGAACGAGGTGGCGGCCAACTCGCGATCAGCCAGACCGATCTCAGCCGCTTCACGGTTGGGGAAAACGTCGCGACCGCACCTGGAAAAGTTATATTTCAGAATGATATCATACAGATATTGCAGTTTTCTCCAACCACGGAGACGGTGTTTGAAATACCCCTGCTGATCTTTCCGCCCTGGATCAACAAATTTTACATCCTTGATCTGAGACCGGAAAACTCCATGATCCGCTGGCTGGCGGGCCAGGGGTTTACCGTTTTCGTGACCTCGTGGGTCAACCCGGACGTCGAACTGGCCGCCAAGACCTTCGAAGACTATTTGCATGAAGGAATCTACGCCGCCATCGACGCGGTCACTCATCAAACGGGCGTAGAGACGGTCAATACCGTCGGCTATTGCATCGGAGGCACGATGCTGTCGTGCGCCCTGGCCCACATGGCGGCCCGAGGCGA
>JAYVYH010000323.1:0-12924 GCA_043784385.1 Caulobacteraceae bacterium
CAGATTGTGCTGGTGGACAATACGTCCGACGCTTTCGCGCCGAACATCCATCCGGGACAGTCAGCCATCCACGATATCGATCTGGCGATGGAGGCGTTCTACCAGTTCGGCTGCGCCATTGGGGCGAACAGCGACTCGCTGCTCGGCGTCGTGCGGGACGACGACATTGGCTCGTCCTCGGCCGCCGTCATTTTCATCGGCAGCGCGCCGGAGCAGGCTAGTTGGGCCCTGAGGATGATGGGCGGCGCGGGGATCGGGGTCACGGCCCGCGCGCGGCGAGGACTGGAGATGTCGGCGGCCTGATTTACAAAGGCGCCGACCCCGGAGATATGTGACGGCAAATCATCATCCAGGGAAACGCGCCATGACCGACACCACCTTCGACGATCTGTTTTCAATCAAGGGCAAGGTCGCCCTGGTCACCGGCGGATCGCGAGGCATCGGCGAGATGATCGCCGCCGGATTCCTGGCCAAGGGGGCCAAGGTCTATATATCCTCGCGCAAGGCGGCGGTCTGCGATGAGACCGCCAGGCGGCTGGCGGAAACCTACGGCGGGGAGTGCATCTCGCTGCCCGCCGATCTCTCCCAGCTTGCCGGGGTGGAGAGCCTTGCCTCCCGGATGGTCGAGCTTGAGCCGAAACTCGATATCCTGATCAACAATGCCGGCGTCTCCTGGGGCGCGAAGCTCGAAGCGTTCCCGGAAATCGGCTGGGACAAGGTGATGGACACCAACGTCAAGGGGGTGTTCTTCCTGACCCAGAAGCTGATGCCCCTGCTACGGGCCGCTGCCAACGCACAAAGCCCGGCCCGGGTGATCAATATCGGCTCGATCGACGGCCTAAAGACCGCCGCCTTCGACACCTTTTCCTATGGCGCCTCCAAGGCGGCCGTGCACCATCTGACCCGCTTTATGGCGGCCCACCTGACCAAGGAGCACATCATCTTTAACGCCATAGCGCCGGGTCCTTTCCCGACATGGATGCTGTCGACGGGGGTCGGCGGTGGCGGCGATGTCGACAACACCGACTGGGACCGGGTCGGCCGCGGCAACCCCAGTGGCCGGGTCGGCACGCCCCAGGACATCGCCGGCCTGGCCATCTTCCTCAGCTCCCGCGCCGGCCAATACGTGGTCGGCCAGACCATCGCCTGCGACGGCGGATCGGTGGCAGCGGCCTAGAAAACTTCAATGACTGATCACGACGCCGCCAGTTCTCTCAGGGCGGCGTTGGCGATGGTGAGTTTGGCGAAGGTCCACCCCCCGGGGGAGGCCTCGATCTGGGCCAGGGTGTCGCGGGCGGCCTTGACCGCTCCGGCCCGGGCCGCGGCCCAGGCGGAGACGGCAGCGACGTCGCGGCCGGGATCGTCGGGACTGGCTGGCGCGCCGGCGAAGGCGATCACCGCCGCCGACAGCGACGCCTGTTCGGCCAGGATGTCCTCGATGAGGCGGCGCACGGCCATCCGCTCATAGGGATCGCTGGTCGAGTGGGCGGTGGCGGCCGCGGACCGCAGACGATCGAAGCCGAACTGACCAGCCACCCGGTGGTAGACGTGGGCGGCGTTGGCCAGCGGCCAGAGAGCCGCCCCCGCCAGATCACCTAAGTCGGCGGCATAGGTCAGCGGGCGCATCAGGCCGACCGAATGCGCCAGGTTCTTGGGCGCTCCAAGCTTGATCCAGGCCCCCGCCCTCCGCACCGCCGCTTTGCGCTCGAACGGCGAGAGAACCGCCGGAACCAGATCGCGCAGCACGTCTACCGCCGGTTGATAGCGATCGATTAGGCCCTGAACGCCACTCGTGCCCCGGACCGTCCGGCGGGCGAGCCAAAAGGTCTGGCCGCGCAGCACCCGGACCAACTCGCCTTGCAGCGCCAGCTGAGCGGCGGCGGGAACGGCGCCATCGAGCTCGCACACCCGCGTCCAGTCCTCGGCGAAACGCAGGGTCTGGCGGGCGGCCTCGAAGGCGACGGCCACGCCGGCGGCGTCGCAGCCGGTTCCAGCCATCAGCCGGCCGGCGAACGTCGGACCGCACAGGTTGACGATATCGTTGTCGACGACCGTGGCGATGATCTCGCGCCGCAGCCTGTGGCGGCGCATCTCATCCTCGAACCGGCCCAGCCGTGCCGGGAAGTAGTGGCGTAGCGTGGTCTCGAAATAGGCGTCGTCCGGCGCGGCAGAGGCGATCAGCTGATCGAACAGCTCCAGCTTGCCATAGGCCAGCAAGACCGCGCGCTCCGGCCGGGTCAGTCCCTTGCCGCTCATCGCCCGCTCGGCCACTGCGACAGCAGAGGGCAGACCCTCCAGGGCGCGGTTCAACCGGCCCCGGGCTTCCAACGAGGTCATGAAACGGGCCTGGGCGTCCAGATCGGCCACGGCCGCGGCCTCTTGCAACGACAGCTGCAGGGTCTGGTCGTAGTTGTGCGCCAGCACATGGGCGGCGATATCGTCAGTCATCGAGGCCAGCAGGGCGTCGCGTTCACCTGGCGCGAGAACACCGGAGCGGATCGCCATGCCGGCGAGAATCTTGATGTTCACCTCATGGTCGGAGGTGTCGACCCCGGCGGAATTGTCGATGGCGTCGGTGTTTATCCGCCCTCCGGCCAAGGCGAACTCGATACGGCCGGCCTGGGTCAGGCCCAGATTGGCCCCCTCGGCCACCACCTTGACCCGCAGCTCGCGGCCGTTGATCCGCACCGCGTCGTTGGCTTTATCGCCGACGTCGGCGTTGGATTCGCCGGTGGCCTTCACATAGCCGCCGATGCCGCCGAGGTAGAGAAGCTCGGCGCGGCTTTTGAGAATGGCGACGATCAATTCGGCCGGAGAAACTGCTTCGGCCGAGAGGTCCAGAAGCGTGCGCATCGCCTCGCTGACCGGTATCGATTTCAGGGTTCGCGGCCAGACGCCGCCACCGGGCGAGATCAGGGTCCGGTCATAGAGGTGCCAGGAAGAGGTCGGCAGGTCGAACAGGCGCTTGCGCTCCGCCCAGCTGACCTCCGGATCGGGATCGGGGTCGACGAAGATGTGGCGATGGTCGAAGGCCGCGCGCAGCCGGATGGCCCTCGAGAGCAGCATGCCGTTGCCGAACACGTCGCCGGACATGTCGCCGACGCCGATCACGGTGAAGGGCTGGGTCTGGATATCCTTGCCCAGCTCGCGGAAATGCCGCTTGACCGATTCCCAGGCGCCCCTGGCGGTGATGGCCATGGCCTTGTGGTCGTAGCCGGCCGAGCCGCCGGAAGCGAAGGCGTCACCCAGCCAGAAGCCGTAGTCGGCCGCCACCCCGTTGGCGATGTCGGAAAACGTCGCGGTGCCCTTGTCGGCGGCGACGACCAGATAGGGATCCTCGCCATCGTGAACCACGACGGCCGGCGGCGGGATCACCGCCCCGTCGGCGCCGATATTGTCGGTCAGGTCGAGAAGGCCGCGCAGGAAAATGCGATAGGCTTCGACGGCGGCGGCGCGGACTTCCACCGGCGAACCGTTTCGGGGCAATTGTTTGGGATAGAAACAGCCCTTCGAGCCCACCGGCACGATCACGGCGTTCTTGATCTGCTGAGCCTTCACCAGACCCAGGACCTCAGTGCGGAAGTCGCCCTGGCGATCGGACCAGCGCAGGCCTCCCCGGGCCACCGGGCCGAATCGCAGATGCGCGCCCTCCACGGCCGGCGAGGCCACGAAGATTTCACGGTAGGGCTTCGGCGGCGGCAGGTCGACCAGTTCTCGGCTGGCGATCTTGAAGCTGATATATGACTTGGGGGCGTCGTCTTCGCCCGGCTGATAGTAGTTGGTGCGGGTTATGGCCTGGATCAGCGCCGCGATGCGCCGAAGCACCCGGTCGTGATCAAGGCTTTCGACCGCTATCAGGGCTGCATCGATCTCGCCGCCCAGCTTCACGGCGGCGGCGGCGCGGGCCTCCAGACTGGCTCCGGTGGCCGGATCGAAGCGGGTGGCGAACAGGCGGAGGAATAGCGCCGCTAACTCCGGATAGGCCGCCAGGGCCGCCCCCTGAACCGCTTGGCTGGGATCCAGTCCCGACTGGCCCCGATAGAGCGCCAGGGCGCGGATCAGCGCGGCGTCGCGCCAGTGGACCCCAAGCTCCAGAACCAGGCGATTGAAGCGGTCATTTTCGGCCGCACCGCGCCAGACGGCAATGAAGGCCGCTTCGAACGGGGTCCTGATGGCCTCAAAGGTCAGGCGCTCCCCGCGATCGTCCTCGACCAGGAAAGCGTGAATCCAAACCGTCCCGGTCGATCCGCGGGCGACCGGGACGCCGCGCCGAGGCGTGATCTCGAACGCCTCCTCCGCCAGGGCGTTGAGGCCCATCCGCTCGAGGATCGGCAGCATCCGGGCCAAGGGCGCGGGCGTGTTCCCGCGTTGGTAGAACTTGAACCGGAATTGCCGAGGCGAATCCCCCGGGCGGCGAAAGGCCCGTAACCGAATTGGCTCGGCGTCGGTCAGGGCGTCGATGACGTTCAGATCGTTGACCGCCTCCCCAGCGTCCTGGCGGTCGCGATATCCGGGCGGGAAGGCTTGGCCATAAGCCGCCAGGGCCTGGGCCGCGCGGCCGGGCTCAGTCATGCTGGCGCGAATCGCCGCTTCCAGGTCGTCGATCCAGGTGCGCGCCGCCAATGCGATCCTGGCCTCGACAGCGGCGAGGTCGGGCGTGGCCGGAGCGCCGGTTTCAAGTTGAATGACATAGTGAATTCGGGCCAGGGGCGCGTCGGAGAAGGTCGGGTGGGCGGCGGACACGCCGCCACCGAACGCCTCGGCCAGGATCTCACCGGCCCGCCGACGCAGGTGTTCGTCATACCGGTCGCGCGGCGCGTAGAACAGGACTGACACAAAGCGGTTGAACGGGTCCCGCCGGGCGAACAGCTTGATCCGCGGACGATCCGACAGGTGCAACACTCCCAGCGCCATCGGCAGCAGTTCCTCGGCGGTGACCTGGAAGAGCTCGTCGCGAGGATAGGTCTCGAGGATGTTGGACAGGCGCATGGCGTTGTGGCCGCCGGCGGCGAAACCGGCGGCGGCCATTACGCTTCCGACCTTCCGCCGCAGCATGGGCGTCTCGCGCGCCGGCTCATCATAGGCATGGGCGGTGAACAGGCCGACGAAGCGGATTTCTCCCACCGGCAGGCCGTCGGCGCCATAGCGGCGCACGCCCACATAGTCGAGAGGCGCGCGGCGATGCACCCGCGAGCGCAGGTTGGCCTTTGCCACGATCAGCGGCGCGGGCGTTTCGATCCGGTAGCGCAGGGACGCCGAAAGCACTGCCGGCTCGTCTATGCGCCGCAGGACTAGGCGCGTGGGATCGCGCAGGATCCCCAGACTGTCTTCCGGCCGGAAATCCGGCTCCTCCGGCGCGTAGCTTCCGTCGGGACCACGAGGATAGTCGTAGATTCGGGCCCCCTGAAAAACGAAGTGCCCGTCGTCCATCCAGCGGAGAAACTCGATATCCTCCTTGAGAGCGCCTGAATCCTCCTTGAGAAAGTATGGGTCGCCGGGCGCGGCGCGGATCAGTTCGCCCGTGGCCCGGGCCAGCAAGGCGAGCATGCCGGGGAAGTCATCCACGGCCAGACGTACATCGGCAATGGTCTCCAGCACCTGATTGATCAGGCCGGCGCGGCGCTCCTCCGCCACGGGTGTCAGCCAGACCTGAATCATCGACCGGCGAACCGCGCCGATCGTAGTCACCGGGTGGAACATGGCCTGAATCTCGGCGCCCCAATCGACGACCGCGCCCATCACGCTATCGACCAGGAACGGTGCGTCCGGCTGAACGATCTCAAGCCGGTCAAGCCCAAGGTCGCGGCCGCCAGCGCCCAGTATCCGAACCAGACGGACGGCCGGTAGCGCCGCGGCGGCGGCCCAGATCCAGAAGTCGGCCAGCACGGCCGCCAGATCCTCGACGGTCACGCCCGGCATCTCCTCGGGCCGATAGTCGTCCAGGACGCTGGCCAGGAAGGCGCGCCGCGTCGCCGCCGTTGGCTCGACCGGGGCGCCGAGGCTCAGCCGGTCCGCGAAGGCGTCATCCAGCGCCTCGAGG
Organism: Caulobacteraceae bacterium; assembly: GCA_043784385.1. Lineage (GTDB taxonomy): Bacteria > Pseudomonadota > Alphaproteobacteria > Caulobacterales > Caulobacteraceae > Acaudatibacter. The sequence goes on from JAYVYH010000323.1 coordinate 6,041, forward strand.
GTGACTGTGTTGGTGGCTACGCGGTGTTGATCGTCGGCCATGGTCGCTCGCCGGCCTCCCCGTGGTTTAGCCGGGCTCTATATAGCAAGTCGCGCCGGTTGGGACTGATCCTCGGGCTCACAAGGCTGATCGGGCGAGCTCTCAAACCCCCGACCGAGTTGCTGGGGATCGCCATCGGCCGACAGCAGGATGGCGATCCATCGTGAACCATCGAACTGGGCGAGGATAACCATGGCCAGGACGGTCAGCGGCGTCGACAGGAACATGCCCGTCAGCCCCCAGAGGGCGCCCCAGAAGGCCAGGGACAGCATGACCACCAACGGATCGACATTGAGGCTGTCGCCCTGCATGCGAGGCAACAGGATATTCCCGACCACGAAGGTGATCGCCCATAACCCCGCCAACAGCAGCAGCGCCTGGGTATAGCCATCGAACTGCGCCAGGGCGAACAGGGCTGGCAACAGGATCGCCGCCACCGCCCCGACGATCGGCACATAGTTGACCACGAAAATCAGGAAGGCCCAGAACAGGGCGTTCTCCAGGCCCACGGCGAGCATCATCAGCCAGGAGGCGACCGCGATGATCAGGCCTGTCACTGTCTGTATCCACAGATACCGCTCCATGGCGTCACGCACCCGCAGGAAGACCTGCATGGCCTCGTGACGCTCTTCCCTAAGCCGAAACAGCTTCACTGTCTTGCGCTCGAAGGCGTGCCGGGAGGCGATCAGGAAGCCCAGGTAGATCAGGACGAAGATGGCATTGGAGACGAAGCCTTCTAACCCGTTGGCGATGGTTCCAAAATACTCGGCGGGGTCCAGGCGCCGCAGCATATGGTCCACCGTTCCCGGTCCCCGGACCCGCAGGGCGTGGGCAATCTGACTGATCATCAGATTGATCTTGGGTTCCGCCTTGGTCAGGCTGGCCAGAAAGCCGGTCGCGTTGGCCGCCACCACCACGGCGCAGAGGACCAGGACCAGGCCGGACAGAACGATCGCCAGCAGGACCGCCGCCCCAACGGGCAGGACCGGCAGACGTCGGCGGATCACGCGGCTGAAGGCGTCGACCATCACCGCCAGAAACATGGCCAGAAGCAGCGGCGTGATGATATCGGCCATCCAGCGCAAGGTGGCCCCGGCGAGAATGACCGCGATGATGACCAGGGCATTGCGGGCGATGGCTGATTTCGGCTCGAAGTCCATGGCCATCAGTTTACGCCTTTAGTGATCTGAAATCACTGTTCAGCCTCGGATGGGGCCGCGTCAATCAGGCGCGGCGCGCCATTTTGGCAACGTTTCGCCGGTTGGCGATTTTAGTCTACAGGGTTACCCGCCAGCATCGACTGGCGAGCGCCCACCCCCCTCAGGACCCCAACCTTTGTTGACCAAACTCTCGCCGGAAGCCGACACCGCCGGCTTCAGCGCCATTGCCCTGGCGCGGCGTCTCACCCGCTACAAACGACCCAGCCGCCTGCGCGGCGCCGTGGAAATCATCGTTACCGTCGGCCCCTTGGCGGTGATCTGCTTCCTGGCCTGGGAAGCGCTCAGCCACCATGTCTGGTGGGGTCTGGCGCTGATCCCTCTTGCCGCCGCTTTCCTGATGCGGCTGTTCATGATCCAGCACGACTGCGGCCATGGTGCCTTCCTGCCGGGCAAACACCTGAACGACTGGCTCGGCCGCGCCCTCGGCGTGCTGACCCTGACGCCTTACGACTACTGGCGCCGGGCTCACGCCATCCACCACGCCACCTCCGGCGCCCTGGACCGGCGGACAATCGGCGGCATCGACACCCTGACCGTGGCGGAATACAGCGCCCTGACGCCCCTGCGGCGACTGGGCTATCGCCTCTATCGCCACCCGGCGGTGATGTTCGGCCTTGGCCCCGCCTTCGTGTTCCTGGTCCAGCACCGTCTGCCGGTTGGCATGATGAACGACGGCTGGCGGCCGTGGATATCGACAATGGTGACGAATATTTGCGCCCTGGCCCTGATCACCGCCCTGGCTCTGTCGTTCGGCTTGCTGCCGTTCCTGCTGATCTATCTGCCGGTGGTCACACTGGCGGCTTCGATGGGAGTTTGGCTTTTCTTCGTGCAGCACCAGTTCGAGGACACCTATTGGGCCCGGGACGGCGACTGGGAATTCCACGAGGCCGCCTTCCGCAGCAGTTCGCACTATGACCTGCCCGCGCCCCTGCGCTGGATCACCGCCAATATTGGCATCCATCACGTCCATCATCTCAGCAGCAAGATTCCCTACTACCGGCTGGGCCAGGTCATGCGCGACGAACCGGCGCTGAAGAACGCCGGTCGATTGACCTTCTGGCAGAGCCTCAACTGCGTGGGGCTGTCACTATGGGACGACACCAGCCGGCGGCTGATTTCCTTTCGGCAGCTGCGCCGGGACGCGCGTATGATGGCGGGAGCCTAGCAGAATCGGGAGCGGGTGCATGATCGCCATCCTGACCACCACCGACCCCGTCAAGCTCTCGGCTGCGCGCGCGCTACTTAACCAGGCGGAGGTGGAGTCGGAGGTGTTTGACAGCGCCGCCGGCGGGCTCTGGCGCTCGATCATCCCACAGCGCCTGATGATCGATGACGAGGACGCCGCCCGCGCCCGCTGGGCCCTCAGGGGCGCCGGGTTCGTGGAGGCTTCCGATGGCGATTGGGACCTCAACATCCAACCGGGCGCCGGCCCGACCACGACGACGGACTGAACCGCATGGATCTCTGGGCCGATTTCCTGACCAACCAGGGCAAGGTGATCCACAAGTGGGAGCACTATTTCCCGATCTATGAACGACACTTTTCCCCGTGGCGGGGCCGCAGCCTGACCTTCCTGGAGATCGGCGTGGCCCGAGGCGGGTCGCTGCAGATGTGGCGGCGCTATTTCGGACCCTTGGCGCGCATCGTCGGGATCGACATCGATCCTCGCTGCCAGGCCCACGAAGAAGACGGTGTGTTCGTGCGTATCGGCGACCAGTCCGACCCAGCGTTCCTGGCCTCGGTGATCGAGGAGTTTGGGGTTCCCGACGTGGTGCTGGACGACGGCAGCCATGAGGCGCCCCACATCCAGGCCACATTCGAGTGCCTCTATCCGCAACTCCCCAAGAATGGGGTCTACATGGTTGAGGATCTGCACTGCGCCTACTGGCCCAAGTTCGGCGGCTCGCTCGACGGCCTGGGCACATTCATCAACATCGCCAAGGATCTGATCGACAAGCTCAACGCCGACCATACCGAGGGCGCGATCGCGCCGGACGCCTTCACGCGAGAGACCTTCTCGATAGGTTTCTACGACAGCATCGTGGTGCTGGAGAAAGGCCAAGTCTGGCGCAAACAGGCCCCGGCCATAGGCAAGCAGCCAGGCGGCCTGTCAACCATCTTCAAATAGCACCTCCTATTTGATCGCCGCCAGCTGGCCCAGCTGAGCGTGAAGACGGCCGTGCAACGAGTCGAACAGCGCCTGTTGCTGGCGGGTGGGCAGGGTGTCGGCGTCCTCCAGCGTCTCGGCGAAGCCGGCGTATTGCTCGTTGAGCATGCCCGGAAACGCGAGGTTGGCCTCCGAGCCGTTCATGTTCACCTGCATCAGTTGTTCCTCAACGGCGGCGAGGCGGCCATCGAGTTTGCCACCCATCTTTCCAGCGCTTTTCAGCGCTTTGCGACGGTCGCGGATGGTGTTTACGGCCCGGTGCAGGGCGTCGATATCGGCGTGCACGGCGACGGCCATGGCCGTCTTGGTGTCTATGGCCGGACCGCTGGCCGGGACTCTGGGATCGGCGAAAACGGTGATCGGGGCGGTCCGGCTCTGACCGCCGGCGGTTAGGCGTACCGTGTATGTCCCTGGCGCGACGATCGGGCCGCGCGGGGCCTGGTCGGAATAGACGGCGCCCGGAATCTGCACCGGATCATCCATGCGCAGGTCCCAGACCAGCTGGTTCATGCCGGCCTTGGCGGGGATCAGGTCGCTGGCTAGGATTTGGTCGGGCCATTCCTGGGGCTGGACCTGCTTGGCGGTTTTGCTGCTGGACATGTGGCGCAGCACCTTGCCATCGGCATCCAGGATATCGACCGTCGCCTCGCCCTTGGGCGCGTCCTTGAACACATAGTCGATCAAGGCGCCGGCCGGCGGGTTCTGGCCGACCGGGTGACGGCTGTCGACCTGTTCAGGATAAAACAGCCGCACGGCCCGCTGGGGGGCGTAGAGGGTGATATCGGCCGTGCCGGGGGCGGCCTGGCGCAGGGGCGTGAGGTCATCGAGGATCCAGAAGGCCCGGCCGTGGGTCGCGGCCACCATGTCGTCACCCTTGATGGTCAGATCGTGGACCGGGCTGACCGGCAGGTTGAATTGCAGGGGCCGCCAGCTCGCGCCGTCGTCGAACGAGACGAAAACCCCCAGTTCAGTGCCAGCGTAGAGCAGGCCGGGCCTTGCGGGGTCTTCGCGCACCACATGCACCACCGCGCCCATCGGCAGGCCTGCGGCGATCGAGGTCCAGGTCTTGCCGTCGTCGGCGGTCTTCCAGGCATAGGGGGCGATGTCGTCGAGCCGGTGACGGTCGACGGCGACATAGGCGCCACTCGGATTGTGCGGCGAGGGATCGATCAGGCTGATGGTGCTCCACTCGGGCAGGCCTGGGGGCGTTACCGCCGTCCAGTGGGCGCCGCCGTCGCTGGTCAGCTGGACCAGGCCGTCGTCGGTCCCGACCCACAGCTTGCCTTTGGCGAGCGGCGATTCGGCTAGGGCGAAGATGGTGTCGTAATATTCGACGCTGGTGATGTCCTTGGTCAGCGGCCCGCCGCTGGCAGTCTGTTTGGTCTTATCGTTGCGGGTCAGGTCGGGGCTGACGATCGTCCAGCTCATGCCATGATCGAGGCTTTTCCAAACCGCCTCGGAGGCCGCGTAGAGCACGTCGGGATCGTGCGGCGACAGCATCAGCGGCGAGGTCCAGTTGAACCGGTGCGTCAGCTCACTGGCCGGGTGGCCGGAATTGTCGATCGGGTCGGGGCTGATGTCCTGGACCTGCATGGCGTGGCGATCGAAGCGGCCGAACTGGTTCTCGGCGTCGCTGTAGATGACCTGGGCATCGCGCGGATCGGGGATCACGAAGCCGGACTCGCCGCCGCCGGCCGGATACCAGCTGCGCGGGCCGATCACGCCTTCGTCGTCGAAACTGGCGACGGCCAGGTTGGAGTTGTCCTGTTGCGCGCCATAGACCCAGTAGGGCCAGCGGCTGTCTGTAGCGACATGGTAGAACTGAGCGGTGGGCTGGTTGTCCTGGGTCGACCAGGTCTTGCCGCCGTCCAGAGAGATGCTGGCCCCGCCGTCATTGACGTTGGCCAGGCTCATCGGATTGGTCGGGTCGATCCACAGGCCATGATGGTCGCCATGCGTGGCCGAGACCAGATCGAACGTCTTGCCGCCGTCGGTGGAGCGCAGCATGCCGGTGTTGAGCGCATAGACGGTGTCGGCCGACTTGGGATCCGCGTAGATCTTGGAAAAATACCAGGCGCGCTGGCGGATGCGGCCGTCCTGGCTGATCAGCCGCCAACTTCCGCCGCCATCGTCGGATCGGAACAGGCCGCCGTCCTTGGCCTCGACCATGGCGTAGACGCGCTTCGGATCGGCGCCCGACGGCGCCACGTCGATTCGGCCTAGCAAGCCAGAGGGCAGACCGTGACCGGTCTGAAGCGTCCAGGTGGCTCCGCCGTCGCCGGAACGATAGAGGCCGCTTCCCGGCCCGCCGCTGGAGAAGTTCCAAGGTTGACGCCGCACCTGCCACAATGCCGCCCAGGCAACCTTGGAATCATGCGGATCGAAAACGATGTCGATCGCGCCGGTATCGGTGTCCTTGTAGAGCACCTTGGTCCAGGTCTTGCCGCCGTCGGTGGTGCGGAACACGCCCCGCTCGGTGTTGGGCCCGAACGCGTGGCCGATAGCCGCCACCATCGCGATATCCGGGTTGGCCGGGTCGACGACCACCGCGCCGATCTGGCGGGTGTCCTTAAGGCCGACGCTGGCCCAGGTCTTGCCGCCGTCGACGGTTTTGAAGACCCCGGCGCCCCAGGTCATGTTGCCACGCAGGCCGTGTTCACCGGTGCCGACATAGATCACATCGGGATTGCTGGGGGCGACGGCGATGGCGCCGATCGAGGCAACGCCGGTGGCGTCGAAGATCGGCTTCCAGGTGGCGCCGGCGTCGCTAGTTTTCCAAACGCCACCCGCCGCCGCGCCGAAGTAGAACGTATTGGGTTGGCCAGGAGCACCGGTTATGGCCAGCGCCCGGCCGCCTCTATAGGGGCCGATGCTCCGCCATTGCAGGGCGTTATAGGCCGTCTCGGGGATGGAGCCGGTCGCCGCCGAGACCGCCGTCGCCGGTTGGGCGGCGGCGGGTTCAAAGAGGGCCGGGGCGAGGGCGAGAACGCCGGACAGCAGAAGATGGGACGAGACGCGGGTCAACAAGGGTTCTCCAAACGGTGATGGGCGCACCCTAAAACGATCCCAGCTAAAAGACAGCCCGCCACAATTGCCCTGGCCTCGCATCTGCATATTTGCCGCCTGAAGCCTTGCGATCCTCGAAAGGTCGGAATTCACGGTCGGAGGCGGGTAAGGCGATGGCGGTGGTGGTGCACGCGGCGCACCGGCTTTTGCATCCAGTCGGCTAGAGCCCCTTAAGCCACGTCAGCAGCCGCTCGTTGACCGCTTCCGGGCGCTCCTGCTGAGTCCAGTGGCCGCAGCCGGGCAGGATGTCGTGGCCGCGCAGGTCGGTGAGCTGGGTCTTCATCAGCGGCACGAAATCGACCCGGCCGAACATGGTCAGCACCAGGTCGCGCTGGCCGCCGATGAACAAGCTGGGCTGATCGATGGTGCGGCCCTGGAACTGCTTCAGATAG
>JAYVYH010000324.1:0-3173 GCA_043784385.1 Caulobacteraceae bacterium
GTAGATAAACCAGTTTTTAAGTCCGGCGAGTCTACCAATTCCACCACGCCCGCAGGGGCTTGCCTTGGGCTCTCGCCCAGGGAGCGGTTTATAGAACGAGCGGGGCCGCGTCGCCAAGCGGTTCAGAGAAAGGCCGCGGCCTGGCTGACGGTCTGTTCGATGGCGCCGAAGATCGAGTGGCGATCAGCGTCGCGCATCTCGATCCGCACCGTGTCGCCGACCTTGAGAAACGGGGATTCCGGCGACCCGTTCAGCAGGGTCTCCACGGTGCGCTGCTCAGCAAGGCAAGCGTAGCCGACCCCGCCCGCCGCGATCGGCTTGCCGGGCCCCCCGTCCGCCTCCCTGTTGGAGACCGTGCCGGAACCGATGATGGTTCCCGCCACCAGCGCGCGGGTCCTGGCCGCGTGGGCGATCAACACGCCGAAATCGAAAGTCATATCGACCCCGGCGTCGGGCTCGCCGAACGGTCGGCCGTTGAGCTCGACCGTGACCGGACCCGACAACTTGCCGCCGCTCCAGACGGCGCCCAGTTCGTCCGGCGTCACGGCCACCGGCGAGAACGATCCGGCCGGCTTGGAATGGAAAAAGCCGAACGACTTGGCCAGTTCACCGGGGATCAGGTTTCTGAGCGAAACATCGTTGGCCAGCATCACCAGCCGCACCTGGGCGAGGCCATCGGCCGGCGTGACGCCCATGGGCGCATCGCCAATGATCACCGCGATCTCGGCCTCGAAGTCGCAGCCCCAGGCCTCGTCGGCCAGCGGGATCGGGTCGCGCGGCCCCAGGAATCCGTCCGACCCGCCCTGATAGATCAGCGGATCGGTCCAGAAACTTTCCGGCATGGCCGCGCCCCGCGCCCGGCGGACCAGTTGCACGTGGTTCACATAAGCCGAGCCGTCGGCCCACTGATAGGCGCGCGGCAGAGGGCTGGCGGCCTCGTGTTCGTGAAAACGCATCCGTGGTAACGCCTCGTGTTCCAGGCTTTCGGCCAACCCGCGCAGGAACGGCTCGCACCGTTCCCAGTCGTCGAGAGCCGCCTGCAGGGTCGGCGCGATGGTGTCGGCCGGGACGCACCAGGCGAGATCACGGGACACCACCACCAGGCGTCCATCGCGGCCGGATTTGAGCGAGGCGAGTTTCATCAGGTCTTGGCTCCCGGCCGCGCGATCACGGCGCTGACTTTCTCGCCCACGTCGAAGCGTGATTCACCGCCGAACACATTGACCTCGCAAAGGATGTCGCCACCGGTTTCGGCCTGCCAGATATAGGCCCGTTCGACGGTCACATTGCGCCCGGCTGGTGAAATGCCGTCGAAGCTGTCGCCCCACGGCGTGATCTTGCTGAGCGGCCGCCAGTCGAGGCTGAGCGCCCGGGCCAGTTCGTCCTCGGCCATCGCCCTAAGGTCGGGATCTGAGGAGTCGCTGGGCATCAGGGCAACGCCAGGGGCGGGCCGGCGCTCGCTGCGCAATCCAGGCCGCGCGGCCCGGCCAGGTTCGGTTCGGCCTCTTTCCTGGAGCGCCACATCGCGCATTCTTCGGCGGCCGACGCGTAGAATTGGCTGAAATAGGCCAAGCCCAGCGGATAGACCGCTCGATAGGTCCAATCCGTTCGAGCCTTATTGATGTAGACCGCGACGCCGACCCGCATGCCCGTTGGCAGGCGTCCGGCCCTCTCCAGGGCCGCGAGCCTGGCGACGGTTTGATCGACACTCCTGGTTTCGAGATAGACACTAAACAGGCCACCGCCGGAGTCATTGCCGTTTTCCGAATAGAGCGAGCCTCCGGCCAAGCCGATCCAGGTCGCCGCCATATAGTAGGGGATCCGAACGGTCAGTTGTGTCGCGGCGTCGGTCAGGGTGCGCGCCGGCGCTTGGCGCGGCGGTGACCATTGCGCGACGATCTCGGTTTCGCCCCGCGGCGTTGGCGTCGGACCGCAGGCGGCGACCAAGCCCGCCATGATCAGGGCGACGAGGGCGGCCGGCCTCACCCCGGCGTCTTCCAGCTGTCGACATAGGCGAGTTTCTCGACTGCCTCGGCCGCCTGACCCACATCCAGCGGGTCACGGGTGTCGATCATCACCGCATATTCGTCGGTGGCGGCCTTGGGCTGGATCAGCATCGACTTCAGGGCCTTAGGGTGAGGACCGTGGGTGAAACCGCTGGGGTGCAGGGTCATCATCCCGGCCTCGATGTTGTCGCGGCTGAAAAAGTCGCCGGCGTGGTAGAACAGCACCTCGTCATAGTCGTCGTTGTTATGGAAGAACGGCACCTTCAGCGCGCCGGGGTCAGTCTCAAACGGCCGAGGCGCGAAGGTGCAGACAACGAAACGCTCGCCCACGAAGGTGGTGTGCACCGAGGGTGGCAGGTGATAGCGATGGCTGACCACCGGGCGCAGGGCCGAGACATTGATACGGGCCGGGGCCAGGTCGCCATGCCAGCCCACGGCGTCCAAAGGGTTATAGGGATAGGTCACGGTCGAGATCTGGCCGCGCTTCTTGACATGCACACCGATCGCGCCGGGTTCGTCCTGATGGGCGCGGAAGGCCTCGTCCATCTCCGGGGTGTCGAGCATGGCCGGGTCGAACACGGCTGTCGGGCCGAGCATGCCCTTGTCCGGCAGCGTGAAATGGCCGCCGACGCATTCAATCATCAGGATAGCCGCGTTCGCTTCGGGTCTTAGTCGCCACATCGTCCCACGCGGCAGATAGAGATAGTCGCCGGCGGCGAACACCATGCGGCCGAAATCGCAGAACAGTTCTCCCGTTCCGGCATGGACGAACAACAGTTGATCGCCATCGGCGTTGCGCGCCAGGGCCGGCATCGGCGCGGCCAGGTTCCAGAACCGGATCTCGACATGGGCGTTGCACAGGATCACCGGCGCATTCCACGGCGAGGCGGCATCGTCGTTGAGGGCCGCCAGATCGAATGCCCGGGGCCGCAGGGGCCCCTGGAAATCGCTCCAGCCAGTGGGCGGACGCCGGTGATGGAAGAAGGCGGCCGGACCAAAGAACCCCTCCTTTGACATCTCCCGCTCGTAGGTGCCCGCCGGCATATCCGCGTGGGCCTGGCGCGAGTGATCGCCTTGGGCGCCACGAACCGGAATCCAGCGACGATCAGCCATGGCCGGGCTTCGCCGGCAAGACGCCCCGTCGGACCTGGTCGGCTTCGATGGATT
>JAYVYH010000325.1:0-9157 GCA_043784385.1 Caulobacteraceae bacterium
CTCGACTCCAGCCGCTGACGTTCACTCACCCTATGGACTCGGCGCACCGGGTCGAGATGCTCTCGATTATTGGGCAGCTGGCGAGCCTTAACCAAGATATGAGCGGCGTATCGAACCAGTTCATGGGTTGGGCTGATCAGGTTGGGCTGCGATTGAAGAAACCCGACGTCGATCAGCGCGTGGCGGAACTCCGAAGCCGGTGGGGCGCCTGCGTGAGGACGCCGCCTCTGACCCAAATGCCCCCGATCACGCCGTAGCTTTGGGCAGGATGTGCCTCGGCGCCACTGCTCCTAACCATCTTCCAAAGGCATTCCCGGTGTCCGCTCGAGGGCGGTGACGATGAGGTCCACTTCGAGGATCAGAACCAGCGCGAGCTTTCGACCCTCTGCAGACCTTGCGCGCGCCGACGGCGGCGCTAGGGTCAGCGCCGTCGCAGGGCCGGGGAGCGCGCCATGGATACTCAAGCTTTCGAAGTGACGCCGCCGAAGGTGGTGCTCGACACCCGCATGTTCGACACCAGCCGGTGGGACCATGTGAAGATGCGGCCGGGCGACGTGGTCGTCGGCACCTGGGCCAAGTCCGGCACCACCCTCACCCAGCAACTGATCCACGAGCTGCTCTCCGGCGGCGAGGGTCTCGCAATGGCAGGAGCCTCGCCATGGGTGGACTGCCGCTTCCTGATGCCCCTGGAGCCTATGGAACAGATGCTGGCGGCCCAGACCGGGCGCCGGTTCATGAAGACGCATTCGCCGTTCGAGGCGGTGCCATCCAGCCCGCAGGTCAAATACGTATATATCGGTCGCGACCCGCGCGACGTGCTTTGGAGCGTCTACAACCACGCCACCTCGTTCACCGACGTCGCGTGGGAAGCGATCAACGCCGCCGAAGGGCCGTGGCCCAAGTGGAGCCAACCGCAGATGGACGTTCGGTCTTACTATCTTCACTGGATAGAGACCGACACCACGCCCGGTTTCCACGACCTGTCGTTCTGGGACAACATCGCGAGCTGGTGGAATGAGCGGCGGCGACCCAACCTCATGCTGCTGCATTTTGGAAACATTATCGCCGACCGGCAAGCGGCGCTCACCCGTCTGGCCGAATTCTTGGAGATCGATCTCGACCCGGCGCGCCTTCCGGGCATGGCCGAGCGCTGCTCCGTCGCCCACATGCGCGCCGCCCTCGCCGCTTCGGAGTCGCCACTCGAGGCCTTCTTCAAGAACGGCGCGGCCAGCTTCATCAACAAGGGAACCAACGGCCGCTGGCGCGACGTGTTGAGCCCTAGGGAGGCGGCCATGGCCGACGAGGTCGCCGCCCGCCGCCTGCCGCCCGACTGCGCCCATTGGCTCGTCACCGGCGAGCTGCCGGACTGAAGCACCCGACGAGACTCTCCTTCCCCCTTGGGGGATGGGGGTCGCTGAACCCGACATCGTCTCACGAGGGCGATAACAGCTAACGCCCGCTTGGCGGGGTTTGGGCGAGGTTCCGCCTTCGGGCATGACGCCTTCGCCGCCAACGTCCTTCCCATCGTTCGCCAGATTGAAGCGGCGGGCGCTACGACTCACCGGGCCATCGCCGAGGCACTGAACGCCAGGGGCGTCCGCACGGCGCGCGGCGGGGAGTGGCATGGATCGACTGTGCGGAATTTGTTGTCGCGTTCGATATGACGGGGCGGCGAGGTGGCGCGCGGGGTCCGCGTGGGGTCCGCGCGAGAAGCAGGGGCTACCCAATGCTCTGAAAATCCAATCTAAACCACTGAAAAGATTGGTGGGTGCAGTAGGATTCGAACCTACGACCCGCTGATTAAGAGTCAGCTGCTCTACAAACTGAGCTATGCACCCGCGCTTGCGCCTGGGTCCCTAAGACCACCCTAGCGCGAAGCGGCGGACCATACTCAAAAAAGCGCGAAGCGCAAGGAAGGATCGGCGGCTGGCGCCGGGCCGGTCAAATCCCCGCGCCGTTGTCCATCATCTCCAGGGCCGCGTCGTGTGCCGTGGCCTCGGTCTTGATCCAGCCGACGAAGGCCTTGACCTGTGGCAGCCGTCCCTTGGCCTTGGGGTGAACGACATAATAGGCAAAATCCACCGACGTCGCGATCCCCATTGGCGCAACCAGCCGGCCGGCGTCGAGATCGTCCTGCGCCAGGGCGCGCTTAGCCAGCGCAACGCCACGGCCCGCCACCGCGGCCTCGATGACCAGGTTCGACTGGTTGAAGCGCGGTCCCCGGCTGGCGTCGAAATTGCGGATACCCCGGGCGGCCAGCCACATTACCCAATCGGGGCAGCTCTCGTCGGCCACGGGCGAGCCGTCGTGCAACAGCACGTGGCCGGCGAGATCGGACGGCACGCCGATCGGATTGGCGGCCATCAGTTCGGGGCTCATCACCGGCAGCACCGACTCGCCCATCAGCCGGATGACCTCCAGCCCCGAATAGGGTCCGGCGCCATAGCGGATGGCCAGATCAACGTCTGTCGACGCGAAGTCCACGACGGCGATATCAGCCGACATCCACACATCCACCTGCGGATATGCCGCCTCGAAGCCACCCAGCCTTGGCACCAGCCACTTGGCGGCGAACGAGGGCGGGGCGGTGATGGTCAGACGCCGGCCGTCCACCGCGGCGGTGAGAAGTGAGGCGGCCTCAGCCAGACGATCGAACGCCTCGCGCAGGGCGGGCAGGGCGGTCTGGGCCGAGTCGGTCAGCAACAGGCCACGGGACGTGCGCTTGAACAGCGATGCGCCGACATAGTCTTCGAGGTTTTGGATCTGCTGCGAGACGGCGCCCGGGGTCACCGAAAGCTCGTCCGCCGCACGGCTGAAATTCAGGTGCCGGGCCGCCGATTCGAAGGCCCTAAGTGCATTGAGAGGCGGCAATCGCCGACGAGACTCCATAGTTTTCCTGGCGCCCTGACTAGAAGTCCTTGGGTTGCGAAGTGGGGCTTGTGGCTCCATTTGGCAACCATCGAAGCCTCTTCAAAAAGACTCGAACCTTTTAGAGTTCCTAAACCGGAAGCGCCACCCATGCCCTCCTCTCCCTCGCGCACGAAAGGCCAACGGCTTGTCCTACTGCGTGCTCGCACGGGCGGCGAGACGGCGGCGAGAGCGCCCGGCGCAGTCTGGCTTGTAGGCGCTGGACCGGGTGATCCTGATCTTCTGACCGTTCGCGCCCTGAATGTGATTCGCCGGGCTGATGTCGTCGTCCATGACGGATTGGTGCCAGACGCAATCATCGACTTGGCCCCCGCCGGCGCCCGGCGCATCTGCGTGGCCAAGCGCAAGTCGCTTCACACCTATCCGCAGGCGGAGATCAATCGCATGCTGACGGCGTTCGCCCTTGAGGGGCTGATTGTCGTGCGGCTCAAGGGCGGCGACCCTTTCATTTTCGGCCGTGGCGGTGAGGAACTCGAAGCCTGCCGCGCCGCCGGGGTCGAGTGCCATGTCGTGCCCGGCGTGACCGCCGCCCTGGCGGCCAGCGCCTCGGCTGGCGCGCCGCTCACCCACCGCGACGCCGCCCAGGCGGTGACCTTCGTCACCGGCCACGCCAAGGCCGGCGAGGCCCCTAATCTCGACTGGCCCGCCCTGGCCCGGGCCAACCAGACCGTTGTTATCTACATGGGACTCTCGACCGCCGGCATGATCGCCCGGTGCCTTATCGAGGCCGGACGCGCGGCCTCGACGCCGGCGGTGATCGTCGAGAACGCTAGCCTGGAGACCGAGCGACGGGTCGTAACCGACCTGGCCGGCCTTGCCGACGCCGCGGCCGGACTGTCCGGAACCGCCCTGCTGATGGTCGGCGAAGCCATGGCCACAGCCCTCGCGTCTGTTCCTTCCCGCGGCGTTGTTTCTCTTCCCCCCCTTGGGGAAGAGTTGGCGAAGCCGGGGATTGGGGCTCCAGCCAGGCGAGATTTCCGCGGCGTCGCCCCCTCCACCGCTTCGCGGCCCCCCTCCCCCAAGGAGATGGCAGACGTGGTTCCAATGCGAGGAGCCCAACGATGAAAGCTCTGACCGCTAATCGCCTGACCGATGGCGAAGTGGTGTTCTGGACCGGTTCCGACTGGTCCGAGCGCTTCTTCGACGCCGCAGGTTTCGACGATAACGCCGCCGCCGAACTGGCCGAGGCCCACGCCAAGAGCCAGATCACCCTGTTGGTCGATCCCTATCTGATCGATATCGCCGAGGTCGACGGTGGCGTCGCGCCGGTCAGCTACCGCGAGCGGCTGCGGGCGCTGGGTCCGACCAACAAGCTCGATCACGGCAAACAGGCGGGGGGCGGCGCCGATATCGCCGTCCTGGCACACGCCCATGGCGCGGCGCGATCCAAGGGCCGTGTCGATCTGATTCGGCGTAAGTAGGGAGGCGAGGGCCAACCATGTACCGCTACGATTACATCGATCGGGAAACCCTGGCGGATCGCGCCGCCGAGTTCCGCGAACAGTGCGCCCGGCGCCTGGCCGGCGAAATGACCGAGGATCAGTTTAAACCCTTGCGGCTGATGAATGGTCTTTATCTGCAGTTGCATGCCTATATGCTGCGGGTCGCCATCCCCTACGGCGCGCTGAATGCCGATCAGATGCGCAAGCTTGCCCACGTGGCGCGCACCTATGACCGGGGTTATGGCCACTTCACCACACGCACCAACCTGCAGCTGCACTGGATCAAGCTGCGCGACGCGCCCGACATCCTGGATGAACTGGCCAGCGTCGGGCTGCACGCCATCCAGACTTCGGGCAACTGCATCCGCAACCTGACAGCCGATCCTCACGCCGGGGCCACGGCCGACGAGGTCGACGATCCGCGCATCTGGGCCGAGGTGATCCGCCAATGGTCGACGTTCCACCCGGAATTCACCTTCCTGCCGCGCAAGTTCAAGATCGCGGTCACCGCCTCGCCCAAGGATCGGGCTGCGATCCGGGTGTATGACATCGGCCTTCGCCTGCATCGCGACGACGAGGGTGCGCTTAGCTTTGAGGTTCTGGTGGGCGGCGGCCTCGGCCGTCTGCCGCATCTGGGCCCGGTGATCCGCGAGCGCCTGCCGGTTCGCCATCTGCTCAGCTTCATGCAGGCCATCCTGCGCGTCTACAATCGCCATGGCCGGCGCGACAACATCCACAAGGCCCGTATAAAGATGCTGGTCGCGGCCCTCGGTCCGGCCGAGTTCGCCCGCCGGGTCGAGGAAGAGTGGAGCCTGACCGACAAGGCCGCGGTCGATCTCCCGTCGACCGAACTGGCGCGCATCCGCGCGGGGTTCGTCCCCACCGGTTTCAAGACCTTGTCTCCGACGTCGACCGCCTTCGAGGCCGCCAGAGCCGGCGACAAGGCCTTCGCCCGGTTCGCCCGGCGCAATGTCACGCCCCACAAGACGCCGGGCTACGCCCTGGTGAACGTGTCGTTGAAGGCCATCGGCGAGACGCCCGGCGACTGCTCGGCCGAGCAGATGGATGTCATCGCCGACCTGGCCGACCGTTATTCGATGAACGAAGTGCGGGTCACCTACGAACAGAATCTGCTGCTGCCGCACGTGAAGCTGGACGATGTGCCGGCCGTTCACGCCGCGCTGGCGGCGGTGGGTCTGGCCACGGCCAACATCAGCCTGATCAGCGACATCATCGCCTGCCCGGGTCTGGACTACTGCGCCCTGGCCAACGCCCGGGCCATCCCGATCGCCCAGGACATCGCCCGCCGGTTCTCTGACCCGGCCCTGGCCGAGAATATCGGCGAGCTGAAGATCAAGATCAGCGGCTGCATAAATGCCTGCGGCCACCACCACGTCGGTCACATCGGCATTCTCGGCGTCGATAAGAAGGGCGAGGAATTCTATCAACTCACCTTGGGTGGCTCGGCCGAGGATGACGCCGCCATCGGCCAAGTCTTGGGACCCGCCGTTTCCGCCGAACGCGTGGCCCCGGCCATCGACCGTCTGGTAGAGGTTTACATGCGCGAACGCCGGGACGGCGAGCGTTTCCTGGACACCTTCCGCCGCGCCGGTCTGCCGATGTTCAAGGAGGCCGTCTATGCCGAGGCTCATTAGGTTTTGCGATGGCGTCGCGGCCTGGGCCGAGGACGCTTTCACGGCGGTCGACGACGATCAGCCAATGCCCCAGGGCGACGTGATCATCTCGCTGGCGCGCTTTCAGAGAGAGGGCAGGGACGTTCTGGCCCAAGGACGGAACCTCGGCGTCCGCCTGGCCTCAGACGAGGAACCGGAAGGCTTGGTGGTCGACCTGCCGCGGCTATCGGTCCTGGCCCTGACCTTCCCGAAGTTCCGCGACGGCCGCGCCTATAGCGCCGCGCGCGTGGCTCGGGAACGCTTGGCCTTTCGAGGCGAACTTCGCGCCGTCGGGGATGTACTTCTGGAGATGGCGGTCCCGCTGGTGCGCTGCGGCTTCGACGCCGCGCAGCCCGCCGATCTGACCACACCCGAGCAATGGACCCACGCGGCGCGCCGCTTCCGCCACGTCTATCAGCGCGCCGCCGACGGCCGCGAACCGGCGTTCGCTGAACGCCTGGGAGGTTGAACGTGGCCTTCGATCAAACCGACGCCCGGCTGAGCCTGGCCGAGCGGCTGAACCTCGAATTGCGCGACGCCCACCCCGCCGCGATCGTTGAGGCCGCCGCCGACGCTTTCGGCGACCGCCTAGCCTTGGTCTCGTCTTTTGGGGCCGAGTCGGCGGTGCTCTTGCATCTGGTCGCCCAGGTGAACCCCGGCATGCCGGTGCTGTTTCTCGACACGGGAATGCTGTTCGCCCAGACTCTGGACTATCGCCGCAGTCTCGCCGCTCGCCTGGGCTTGGCCGAGGTGCGTGACCTGCGGCCGCGGTTCGAGGATCTGGCGTTGGGCGATCCCGACACCAACCTGTGGCAGTCCGATACCGACGCCTGCTGCCACATCCGCAAGGTGCTCCCGCTCGACCGCGCTCTGGAAGGGTTCGACGCCTGGCTGACCGGTCGCAAGCGCTTCCACGGTGGTGATCGGCTGCGCCTGTCGGTGGTCGAGCAGGCCGAGCACCAGATCAAGTTCAACCCGTTGGCCAACTGGGGCAAAGCCGAACTCGACGCCTATATAGCCAAGCACGATCTTCCGGCGCATCCGCTGGTGGCGGCGGGCTTCCCCTCGGTCGGCTGCTGGCCATGCACCCAGGCGGTCGAAGAAGGCGCCGATGTCCGGGCCGGACGCTGGGTGGGTTCGCAAAAGACCGAATGCGGCATACATACCGCCCGCGCGCCCGGCGCCGCGCCGTTTATGGGCGGGGATATTTAACCAAGACCGCGAAGACGAAAGGCGAGAGTCCGATTTCCACCCTGTCCCAAACCATTGCCGCACCCGCGCCACCGAAGCGCGGCGCCTTCAACGTCGAGCGTGTCACCTATGTGAAGCACTGGACGGAGGAGCTGTTCACCCTGCGTACGACACGGGATCCGACCTTCCGCTTTAGCAACGGCCAGTTCGTGATGCTGGGCCTGGAGGTGGCCGGCAAACCGCTGCTGCGCGCCTATTCGATCGCCAGCCCCAACTGGGCCGACGAACTTGAGTTCTACTCGATCAAGGTCAAGGACGGCCCGCTTACCTCGCGGCTGATGAATGTCGCGGTCGGCGACGAAGTCCTGGTCGGCCGCAAGCCCACCGGCACCCTGGTGCTCGACGGACTGCGTCCGGGCAAGACCCTGTATATGCTCGGCACCGGCACCGGCCTCGCGCCCTGGCTCAGCCTGGTGCGCGATCCAGAGGTCTATGAGCGCTTCGACCGGATCGTAGTCACCCACACGGTCCGCAACGTCGCGGACCTCAACTATCGCCAGTTCTTCGACCACGATCTGCCGAACGACCCGGACCTAGGCGAGATGATCGCCCCCAAGCTGATCTATTATCCGACTGTGACCCGCGAGCCTTTCAAGACCCAGGGCCGGATCACCGACCTGATCGAATCGGGTCAGATGTTCCGCGATATCGGCTTGCCGCCGCTGGACCCGGCCCATGACCGCCTGATGCTCTGCGGCGGCCCCTCCGTCCTGGGCGATCTCAAGACTCTTTTGTTGGACCGCGGTTACGAGGAAGGGTCGGTTGCCAGCCCAGGAGACTTCGTCCTGGAACGGGCCTTCGTCGAGACCTGAACCAGTCGTGGTCTGTCTTGGTGCTGTCGTCCAAATGGGCGAAGTCCGGTGGCGGTGGCAATGGGCGGGAGACGACGGATGAGCAGGCTTTTCGAGCGTCGCTTCGGACTGGCTCTGTTGGGGACGCTCGCCCTGGCGGCGGCGACCCGGGCCGAGGAGTTCACGCCGACCGGCCAAGCCCTGACGCCCACCGCCGCGCCGAGCGCCATCTTTCAGCCGTTGAACCCTGGGCTGGCTGGAGAGCCCGCCTACACCGCTGGCCAGGCGGCGGCCGTGGCCCTGTCGCCCAACGGCAAGACCCTGCTGATCCTGACCAGTGGCTTCAACCGGGTGTTCGGGCCGGACGGCCGGTTCCTCCCCGAATGGTCGAACGAATATGTTTTCGTCTGGGACGTCTCGGGCGCCGCGCCTGTCCAGCGTCAGGTCATTCCCATACCCAACGCCTTTCAGGGTCTCGCCTGGGCGCCGGCGGGCGACCGGTTCTTCGTCTCCGGCGGCGTTGACGACAAGGTCTATGAGTTCGTCGCCGGACCGGCGGCTTTCAGCGCCGCTCGAACTTTCGCCCTCGGGCACAAGGCCGGCGTCGGCCTGATCGCCCGCCCCGAGGTCGCCGCCATCGCGGTCAGTCCCGACGGGCGCCGGTTGCTGGCCACCAACATCCAGAATGATTCGGTCAGCCTGGTCGACTTAGTTTCCGGGACTGTCTCCGACCAGGATTTGCGGCCCGGCGTTATCGATCCCACGCGGACCGGGCAGGTCGGCGGGACCTATCCCCGGGCGGTTGCCTGGATCTCCAACAGCCGCGCCTATGTGGCCAGCGAGCGAGATCGCGAGATCATTGCCCTTGAGGTCGGATCCGCCGGCATAAGCGTTGGCGCGCGCCTGAAGACCGAGGGCCAGCCGGTCGCGCTGCTGAAAGGCGCCGGCGCCCGCCTGTTCGCCGTCCTGGACAACACCGACAACGTGGTGCTCGTCGATACACGGTTGAACCGGGTCGTGGAGACTATCTCCACCGCCGGTCCGGCTGTTTGGTCTCTCAATGGACTGGGCG
>JAYVYH010000326.1:0-2554 GCA_043784385.1 Caulobacteraceae bacterium
GACCAGATTCGATTGGCCCAAGTTCCTGGAGGCCAAGGATATCGAAATCGCCCGTCTGTCGGGCATTTATGTCAGCAACTTGGAGAACGCCGGGGCTGAACTGACCCATGGCCGGGCCGAACTAGTCGACGCCCACACGGTCCGACTGGTGGGAGAGGATCGAACCGTCACCGCCGACAAAATCCTGATCGCCACCGGCGGCTGGCCCACTCTGCCGGAGGATGTGCCGGGGACCGAACATGCCATCGGCTCCAATGAGGCTTTCCACCTGCCGGAACTGCCGAAGCGTGTGCTGGTGGTCGGCGGCGGCTATATCGCCGTGGAGTTCGCCGGCATTTTCAACGGCCTGGGCGTGCAGACCACGCTGCTCTATCGCGGACCCAACATCCTGCGGGGGTTCGACAACGACGTTCGCGCCCATCTGGCCGACGAACTGGAGCGGCGCGGCATCACCGTCATCCTCGGCTGCCACCACACCAGCATCGAAAAAACCGCGGCGGGACTCGCCAGCCACCTGACCAGCGGCCACATGGTGGAAACCGACGTGGTGATGTTCGCTACCGGCCGAGCGCCCAACACCAAGGGCATTGGTCTGGAAGCTGTGGGCGTCGCGGTCGACGAGGCCGGCGCCGTGGTGGTCGACGAATTCTCCCGCACTACGGTTGCCAATATCTGGGCTGTCGGCGACGTCACCAACCGTATCAACCTGACGCCGGTGGCTATCCGCGAGGCCGCCGCCTTCGTCGAGACCGCCTTCAACGACAACCCCCAGAGCTTTGATCACGAACACGTCGCCAGCGCGGTATTCTCCCAGCCGCCGATCGGGGCCGTTGGGCTGACGGAAGCCGAGGCGCGGCACGGCGGACGCAAGATCGATATCTATCGTTCAGTGTTCCGTCCGATGAAGGGCACCTTCTATGGCTCCGAAGAACGCACCCTTATGAAGCTGGTGGTTGACCGCGACAGCGGCCGGGTGCTCGGCTGCCACGTGGTAGGTCCCGACTCACCGGAAATCATCCAGATGGCCGCCATCGCCATCAAGCTGGGCGTCACCAAAACGCAGTGGGACTCTACCTGCGCCGTCCATCCCACCGCCGCCGAGGAACTGGTCACCATGCGCTCCCCCTACGTGGCGGCGGGCATGTCCCAGGGGTGAGGTGGAGCTGGCGCAAGCGCCACGGGCTTTTTGCCTTCCCCGCCTGCATGCGCTAAGAGCGGCCCCCTTGAAACGAGGCTCGTCCATGACCCAAAGGTGGAGCCCGGCGTCCTGGAGAGAACGCCCGGCCAGACATATTCCTGCCGACTATCCCAATCCGGCCGAGGTGACTCGGGTGGAGACCGAACTGCGCCGCATGCCGCCGCTGGTGTTCGCCGGTGAGGCGCGCCGTCTGAAAACCCTTCTGGGCGATGTGGCGGCGGGCAAGGCCTTCCTGCTGCAAGGCGGCGACTGCGCCGAGAGCTTCAAGGAATTCACCGCTGACAACATCCGTGACACCTTTCGCCTGATCCTGCAGATGGCCGTGGTGCTGACCTTCGCTGGCGGTCGGCCGGTGGTGAAGGTCGGCCGTATCGCCGGCCAGTTCGCCAAGCCCCGTTCCGAGCCGATCGAGACGGTCGATGGCGTCACCCTGCCGTCCTACCGCGGCGACAATATCAACGGCATGGAGTTCAACGCGGCCTCGCGGGCGCCGGACCCGGACCGCCTGCTCAAGGCCTATAGCCAGTCGGCCTCGACCCTGAACCTGCTGCGCGCCTTTGCCGGCGGCGGTTACGCCGACCTGCACAATATCCATCGTTGGACGCTGGGTTTCGTCGATGGCAGCCCATTGGGCGCCCGTTACCGCGAACTCAGCGACAAGATCTCGGAATCGCTGACCTTCATGAACGCCATCGGCGTCACGCCGGAGAGTCACCCGGGCTTAGCGCGGGTGGAGTTCTTCACCAGCCATGAGGCGCTGCTGCTCGGCTTTGAGGAGGCCATGACCCGGGTCGATTCTACCTCCGGCGACTGGTACGACACCTCGGCCCACCTGCTGTGGATCGGCGAGCGCACCCGCCAGCTCGACGGCGCTCACGTCCATTTCATGAAGGGCGTCAAGAACCCGATCGGCTTGAAGGTTGGTCCCACGGTCGAGCCTGATGATTTGCTGGCCCTGATCGACGCCCTCAATCCCGAGGACGAGGCCGGACGTCTTACCCTCTATGGCCGCTTCGGTTCGGACAAGATCGCCGCACGCTTGCCACGCCTGATGGAAGCCACGCGCCGGGGTGGCCGCCAAGTGGTCTGGGCCACCGATCCGATGCACGGCAACACGCTGAAAGCCAAAAACGGCTACAAGACCCGGCCCTTCGACCGGATTCTGTCGGAGGTTCGGAGCTTCATCGAGATCGCTGAATCCGAGGGCGTGCATCCCGGTGGCGTGCATCTGGAAATGACTGGCCAGAATGTCACCGAATGCATTGGCGGTGCGCGCGCGCTGCGCGAAGGCGAACTGTCGGAGCGTTACGACACCCACTGCGACCCGCGCCTCAACGGCGAACAGGCGCTGGAACT
>JAYVYH010000327.1:0-10047 GCA_043784385.1 Caulobacteraceae bacterium
ACCCATCGCGCCGTCGCGAGCGTCGCTCAGTGGATCGCCGTTGGTGGTGATCAGCGCGAGGGCGTCGTTGCCGGGATAGCCTCTCGGGTGGGGTCGCCAGGCGCCAGGTTCGATGGCCGAGACCTCTCCGGCCAGCCGCTCGGCGTCGAACAGGATGGGCAACTGCAGAAACCGGACCCTAAGCTTCATCGACGCTCCTCGATCGCCGCGCCCTCGATCCTCCCAGGGCGGATCTTCCTGATAGCCTCCGTAGGCGGTTTTGGCGATTGCCCTGGCGTTTGGGGCCCCACCGCCAATAAAAGGAAGGTATTGGCTTCATGGAGACGACAGTGGTGGCGGCAGGGAGTCTAGCATCCGCCGGTGCGCTGAACGCCGCCGTCGAGCACGCTTCGACACTTCTTGGCTCAGACCCGTCGGCGGCCCAGGCCCAGGCGGCGGGGATCCTGAAGGTGGCCCCCGGCGACCCTCGCGCGAGGCTGATTCTCGCCTCGGCCCATCGGCGGCTGGGCGATCCGGCCGCCGCCCTGGCCATTCTCGTTCCACTGGCCCGGGCCTATCCGCGGGCGGCGCACACCCACTATGAATTGGGCGCGTCGCGGGCCGCGCGCGGCCAGACCGCCGCCGCGATCGAAGCCCTGCGCCAAGCAGTCTCGCTGAACCGCGACTTGGTGGAGGCCTGGCGGGCTTTGGGCGATCAGCTGTTCATCGATGGCGATGGGCTGGGCGCCGAACGGGCCTTTGCCGAACACCAACGCGCGACGATCCGCGATCCCGTCCTGAAACCGGCGGCCGAGGATTTGGCGGCGGGACGGATGTCGTTGGCCGAGGATAGTTTGCGAGCGCATCTGCGGGCTCGCCCCAACGACGTGACCGCCCTGCGGCTGATGGCCGACGTCCTGTCGCGGCTGGAACGCCACGGCGACGCCGAGACGCTTCTGGCGCACGCCCTCGCACTCGATCCCGCCCATGATGGCGCGCGTTTCGCCTATGCCACCGCACTGTTCCATCAGCAGAAGGCGGCCGAGGCCCTTCCTCATGTGGAGCGCCTGCTGGCTCTTGACCCTGAAAGCGTCGCCTACCGGAATCTGCTGGCCGCTTGTCTCTCCCTGACCGGGGATTTCAACCGGGTGATCGAAACTAATGACGGCCTGCTGGCCCAGTTCCCCAAACAGGCGGCGATCTGGCTGAACCAGGGACACGCGCTGCGGGCCGTGGGCCGTCGGCAGGATGCGGTGAGGGCTTACCGGCGCGCCCTTGATCTCGCCCCTAACCTCGGCGACGCTTATTGGAGTCTGGCCAACCTGAAGGTCGAACCGCTGTCGCCGCGAGACGAGGCGACGATCAAGACCCAGCTGAGGCGGGCCGATCTTGCGCCGATGGATCGGCTTCACCTGCGCTATGCGTTGGGCAAGGCGCTGGAGGATCGCGGCGCCCATCAAGGCGCGTTCGAAAACTACGCCGCCGCGGCTGCCCTGCGCCGCCAGAGCCTGCCCTATGATCCCGATGAATTGACCGATTTCGTGGCCCGTTCCAGGGCGCTGTTGACCGGCCCGTTCTTCGCCGCCAGACAGAGCGTTGGATCGCCGGCCCAAGATCCGATCTTCGTCGTCGGCCTGCCAAGGTCCGGCTCTACGCTGATCGAGCAGATCCTGGCGAGTCATTCGGCGGTCGAAGGCACCATGGAGCTGTCCGATATCGGCATCATGGCGGGCGGGCTCACCAGCGGCGGCGGCGCCTACCCTGAAACTCTGATTGGCTTGGATCCAGTCGCCCTGGCGTCGCTCGGGGCGGTATTCCTGGATCGTACCAGGATCCAGCGCCGCCTGGGCCGCCAGCATTTCATCGACAAGATGCCAAACAATTTCCGTCACATAGGGTTCATTCATTTGATCCTACCCAATGTCCGGATTATCGACGCCCGCCGCCATCCACTAGGGGCGTGTTTTTCCGCCTTCAAGCAGCACTTCGCCCAGGGGCAGGCGTTCTCCTACGATCTCGAAGATCTTGGCCGCTACTACCGCGACTATGTGGCGCTGATGGCGCATTTCGACGCGGTGCTCCCGGGGCGCGTATATCGGGTTATCTATGAGGATCTGGTCGAGAACACTGAAGCTGAGATCCGTCGCCTGCTGGACCATTGCGGCCTGCCGTTCGAGGCCGGCTGTCTGAACTTCCACCAGAACGATCGCCCGGTCCGCACCGTCAGCTCTGAACAGGTTCGCCGCCCGATCTTTCGCGAAGGCCTCGACCAGTGGCGTTCTTATGAACCTTGGCTGGGTCCGCTGAAACGCGCCCTGGGTTCCGCGCTCGAAGATTGGCGTGCGGGTTGACGCTCGGGTTGACAGCCTATCGCGCCACCTGATCAATCAGGTGCGTGGCGCGCCGAGCGGGCGCGGTCCGCCGAACCCTTCCGGGAGTTAAATATGATCAACCGATGCCTTCTGATCCTCGCGACCCTGGCCGCCGCCGCCAGCCTGGCGGGATCGGCGTGCGCCGCGCCTGAAATCGTTCGGGCCGGCGCGGGCGCCTTCCCAATTTCCAACGTTGTCGTGGTCAAGGGCGTGGGGGGCGTCGATATCGCTTACGCCAGCGGCGTGCCCGGCGCGGCCGCGGCCGGCGACACCAAGGCGCAGACGGTCGATTCCCTGACCAAGCTGGCCGCCAATCTGAAAGCCCAGGGGTTTGGCCTCGGCGATGTGGTGATGATGCGCGTGTTTCTGGTGGGCGATCCGGCCATGGGCGGTAAGATGGACTTCGCCGGTATGATGGGGGGCTATACGCAATTCTTCGGCACGGCCGACCAACCCAACAAGCCCGCCCGCACCACGGTGCAGATCTCCGGCCTGGCGTCGCCCGGCTCCCTCGTGGAAATCGAAGCCCAGGCGGTGCGCCTGCATCCGTGATGCTGACCCACCGGCTGGCAGTCGAGGCGGACCTACCAGCGCTGAAGGCCCTGATGGAGCTGGCCATCGGCGCCCTTCAGGCGGGGTTCCTCGATCCCACCCAGATCACCGCCAGCCGCGCTGTGATGGGTCTCGATACGCAACTGGTGGCAGATCGCACCTATTTCCTGGTCGAGGAGGGCGGCATCCTGGCTGGTTGCGGAGGCTGGAGCCGCCGCGCCACGCTTTATGGCGGCGATCACAGTAGGGCTTTACGCGATGAAGTCCTGCTCGATCCGGCCCAGGACGCTGCCCGGGTGCGCGCCATGTATACACATCCGGATTTCGCGCGCCGCGGCGTTGGCCGCCTGATCCTGCGGCTTTGCGAGACGGCGGTGGCGGCCGAGGGATTCACTCGCGTCCAGCTTATGGCCACGCTGTCGGGCGAGCCTCTCTACAAGGCTTGCGGCTATCAAGAGATCGAGCGCACCACCGCGGCGCCGGTCGGCGGCGTGGTGGTGCCCTTGATCCTCATGGGCAAGCCCGTTGACCCGCCGCGAACGTCCAAACCATAGTTGATCGCGGCGGATGACGTTCAGCGGCGCTGATTATAATAGTCGGAGCCGTTGTCGCGCTGGTCGTCGTAGCCGCCGCCATAGGTTTGGCCGTAGCCTTGTCCCGCGCCATAGTAGCCCGGCCGCTCGTGGCCGCGATCGTGGATGGCGTGAATTCGCTCGTGAAGTCGCTCTAGCTGCGCCTGTGCTTCGCCTGAATTATAGCTACCCTGGCGTTGCTCCCAATAAGCGCGGCCTTGGATCGACCGGAGTTCAAGTGAAAAGCGCCAGGCCTGCTGGCGGCTCAAGGAACCATCGTTCGCGCCGTGTTGAATGCCTTGCCAGATGTGCTGGTACTCCTGGTTAAACTCGGCGTAGCTGTTGCCGCCGTTGTTCCAGTCGTCGTTCGCCCAGCCATTCTGATTGTGTCCATAGGTTTCGTATTCGTGAGCTTGCGCCATGGAGGGCAGGGCGGCGGCCAGGGCAGAACTGGCCAGCAGCGCCATTAGCAGCGTTTTCATTTGGGGTCTCCTGGATGGCCCCCGTTTTGGAGGCCGTGATCCTCAAAGACCACGGCTGCTCTGATCCATGTCTGAATGGTGCATTTATTTCTGGTTCACCTGCTGTCGCCCCCCCCCAAGATCGCGCGCCGACGTCGCCAATGTTGCCGCACGCGCCATTCAGGGTGATAGCTGACGCCCATTTTTCAGGACGCCTCATGCGGATCCTCGTCACCGGCAGCGCCGGGTTCATCGGCTTCCATCTTGCGCGCCGACTGTTGGCCCAGGGCCATCAGATCATCGGCCTCGACGGGATGACGCCCTACTATGATGTGGGGCTGAAGCGCGACCGCCATGAAATCCTCAAGACCGCCCCCGGCTTCATCGAAACGGTCCAGATGCTGGAGGACGCAGAAGCCCTCAACGTTCTATGCGAGCACCATCATCCAGAGATGATCATCCATCTCGCGGCTCAGGCGGGGGTGCGCTACAGCCTTGAGGCGCCGCGCTCATATGTCGATGCAAATCTGATCGGCACATTCAATGTCATGGAGGCGGCGCGGCTTGGCCGGGTTGGTCATCTGATGGTCGCCTCAACCAGCTCGGTCTATGGCGCCAATCGCAAGACACCGTTCGTGGAAACCGACCGCGCCGACGAGCCCATGACCATCTATGCGGCTACCAAAAAGGGTGCGGAGTTGCTGACCCACACCTACAGCCACCTCTGGAAGATTCCGACCACGGTGGTCCGGTTCTTCACCGTCTACGGCCCTTGGGGCCGGCCCGACATGGCCCTGTTCAAGTTCGTGCGCGCCATCGTCGAGGGGCGACCGATCGACGTCTACAATCACGGCGAGATGAGCCGCGACTTCACCTATGTCTCCGATCTGGTGGTGGCCATCGAGCTGTTGTCCCGCAACCCACCTGTCCAGGGCGCTCCCGTGGCCGGCGACTCTCTCAGCCCTGTGGCGCCCTGGCGCGTGGTCAATGTCGGCGCCGGCGCGCCGTGCCGGTTGCTGGACTTCATCACCCAGATCGAAACCTGCCTCGGGCGAACAGCGGCACGCAACTATCTGCCGATGCAAGCCGGGGACGTGCCGGCTACCTTCGCGGATATCTCTCTGCTGAGCGCTTTGACCGGCT
Organism: Caulobacteraceae bacterium; assembly: GCA_043784385.1. Lineage (GTDB taxonomy): Bacteria > Pseudomonadota > Alphaproteobacteria > Caulobacterales > Caulobacteraceae > Acaudatibacter. The sequence continues at coordinate 5,080 of JAYVYH010000327.1, forward strand.
ACAGCCCCCACACGCCGCTGGCCGTGGGGGTAAGGGCCTTCTGCGATTGGTATGATGACTACCACGCCCAGCGCGCGGCGGCCTTGGGGCCGCTGCATGGCGAGCTCTAGAATGGGTCCGCTGGCTTGGTTGAAACGCCATCCGTTCATCCACTTCGGCCCTGGATTGATCACTGGCGTCGCCGACGACGATCCCAGCGGTATCGCCACCTATTCCCAGGCCGGCGCGCAGTTCGGGCTCAACATGCTGTGGACCATGCCGCTGGCCTATCCGCTGATGTCGGCGGTTCAGTCGCTGTGCGCGCGGATCGGGCGGGTCACCGGCCAGGGTCTGGCGGCGAACATCAAGGCGGCCTTCCCGCCGGTCGTCCTGAAGATCGTGGTGGCGCTGCTTCTGGTGGCCAATACCCTGAACATCGCCGCCGACCTGGCCGCCATGGGCGAGGCGGGCGAACTGGTCAGCGGCTTCAACCGCCATCTGATGACCGTGATCTTCGCCCTGACCACCTTGGGGCTGCAGGTATTCGTACCGTATCACCGCTATGTGGCGATCCTCAAATGGCTGTGCCTGTCGCTGTTGTCCTACGCCGCGGTGCTGTTCACCGTCCACGTGCCCTGGGGCCAGGTGGCCCTGCGCACGGTCTGGCCCAAATTCATCCCCAACGCCGCCGCCGCGGCCGTGGTGGTCGGTGTCTTCGGCACCACCATCAGTCCCTATCTGTTCTTCTGGCAGGCTTCAGAAGAGGTGGAGGATCTGGGGCGCAACCCCGCCGCCGCCGCCCTGATCCGCCATCCAGCCTCGGCCGCGGCCGAACTGACCCGCATCAAATGGGACACCTGGAGCGGCATGTTCTATTCCAACATCACCGCCTTTTTCATCATGCTGGCTACCGCCGTCACCCTGAATGTCGCGGGCGTCACGGACATCCAGACCGCCGCTCAGGCCGCCAGCGCCCTTCGGCCCGTGGCCGGTGACTTCGCCTTTCTGCTCTTCACCCTGGGCATCCTGGGGGTGGGTCTGATTGGCGTGCCGGTGCTGGCGGGATCGGGGGCCTACGCTCTGTCGGAGGCCATGGGCTGGCCGTCCGGCCTGGAGAAGAAGCCGCGCGAAGCCAAGAGATTCTATGGTATTATCGCGATCAGCGTGCTGCTCGCTCTGGTCATCCAATATTCGCCGATCAACCCGATGAAGGCCCTGTTCTGGAGCGCGGTGATCAACGGCGTGGTCGCCGTGCCGCTGATCGTGGTCATCCTGCTGCTGTCGGCGAAGAAGAGCGTGATGGGCGCCTACACGGCCAGCCGATCCCTGATGGTGCTGGGTTGGATCACGGTGGCGGTGATGGCCGCGGCGGGGGCGCGTATGTTGATTCCCGGTTAGAGGCGGGGTGCATCAGCTATGGTCGACGCTCTGTCCGTCGCGAGCTAGGGTGAACCCATGGATGAGTTCGCTCCGGGTGGGTGATTGTGGTCGGTGAGGAAGCCCCGTCCGATATCGCGGTGGCCCAACCCACCGCGCCGCGCTCGCCGCTGCGACGGTTTCTGTTCGCATTCGCGATCCTCTCGCTGCTCTGCCTGTTCAGCGCGCCGCTCTATGTCAACATGGTCGACTCCACGGTGCCGGTTCCGAGCCAGGGCGCGGTCTCCTATGTCGGTTGGAAGTCCTGGAGCCGCCCGGTATCCCTGGCGGGCGGCTGGCGCCTGGTCTGGCGGGCGCCAGCCGCGCCTGGAGGAGTCAGGTCGGGCGATTTGGCCGTGGCGCGCGTCCCGGGAGTCTGGGAAGGCCTGCGGACGCAGACCGGCGGCCAGGCGGTGCTGCCGAAATTCGGCCTCGCCACTTATCAACTTACCCTGCGCGGCGTGCCGCCCGGCCGTTACACCCTGTTCGTCCCCACTCTTACCCACGCCAGCCAAGTGTGGGTGAATGGCCGCGTCGTCGGCCAGATGGGACAGGTGGGCGAGAGCGCCCGGACCACGCGCTATGTGTCGCGGGCTCAGCCAATTTCCATTGAGGCCGACGGCTCGGATCTACACCTTGCCATCGATGTGGCGGCCTTCCTGCACAACAGCGACGGTATCGACTCCGCGCCGGTGCTGGGCCTTGCCGAAGTCATGGAAGGCGAGCTGACCAAGGGTATCGCCCAGCAACTATTCTTCATCGTCACGCTGATCATCCTGTTCTTTTACGGCGCCATCGTCTTCGCCTTCCGATCGAAGGACCACGCATCGCTGTGCTTCGCGCTGTCGTGTATTCTGCTGGTGCCGACATCGATGGTCATCGGCCATGACGATCTTCTGACCCTGCTCTACCCGGCCTTGTCCTATCGCGGCCACATGGCGGTCGAGTACCTAACCTGTATCATCGCCTTCATGTTTCTGGTGGCCTACCCGACCCTGTTGTTCCCCGGGGAGAGTTCGCGGCGGGTGTTCTGGATCTTTGAGGTGCTGTTCAGTGTCGGCCTGCTGATGGTCGGCTACGTCATCGCCACTGGCGACACGGTGCTGGCATCGAATCTCGACCGTTTTCCGATGTTCCTGGCGGCGATCGAGCTGCTTTACGTCATCGGCGTGGTGCTTCTGGCCACCCTTCGCGGCCGGGACGGCGCGGCGGTGTTCCTGCTTGGCGTCAGCGTGTTCGCCGCGTCGATCTTCGAGGCGATCATCGCCCAGTATGACATTGTGCCCAGGGACAAGCTGATCGGTTATGACTATGCGGCGATGGGGCTGCTGGTGTTCGCGGTCTCCCACATCATCATCCTGGCCGAGCGCTGGTCCCTTGCCATGGGGGCCACGGAAGCCATGGCGGTTGATCTCCAGCGTCTGATGGAGGTCAGCTCGTCGATCACTTCGGAGGTTCGGCTCGACGCCTTGCTGAAGAAGGTGATCGAGGCTACCAGCAAGTTCCTTCAGGCCGACCGGAGCACCCTGTTCCTGCACGACCCCAAAGCCGATCAGCTATGGTCGATGGTGGCCGAGGGCATCGAGACGCGGGAGATCCGCATGCCCTCCGACACCGGCATCGCCGGCGCCAGCTTCACTTCTGGCCAGGAGAGTATTGTCAACGACCCCTATGCCGATCCGAGGTTCAACCGGGGTGTGGACGAGGCCACGGGCTATCGCACCAAGGGCATTCTGACCCTGCCGATCCTGACCCGCGGCGGTCGGCGTTTGGGCGTGATGCAGGCGCTGAACCGCCGCGACGGTCATCCGTTCGAGCCCGCCGACGTGCAGCGCATGAGGGCCTTCGCCGCCCATGCCGCGGTGGCGATCGACAACGCCTCGCTGTTTTCCGACATCGTCGCCGCCCGCAACTACAACGACAGCATCCTCGCCTCGATGTCCGGCGGGGTGATCACCCTCGACGCTCAGGGCCGGATCGAGACCATCAACACCGCCGCCGCCGCGATCCTCGACGTCGATCCCGATCGCATCCGAGGCCTGTCGGCGGTCGAGGCCCTGTCCGAGGCCAACGCCTGGCTGACGACCGAGTTCGACGCCGTGCGCGCCGACAAACAGGCCCGCGCCATGCTGGATGTCGAGGTCCATATCAGCGGCGACCGGGTCATTTCGGTGAACCTCTCGATCGTACCTCTGCTCAACGACCAGGTTTCGGCCGGATTGCTGGTGCTGTTCGAGGACATCAGCCAGGAAAAGCGCCTGAAGGGGGTCATGCGGCGGTTCATGACTCAGCGGGTTGTCGACCAGGTTCTCGGGCGCGAGGACGAACTGCAGTTCGGCTCGGCTTGTGTGGCCAGCGTGCTGTTCGCCGACATCCGCGGCTTCACCTCGATGGCCGAGAGCCTTAAGGCCCGCGAGACGGTCGACATGCTCAACGAGGTATTCACCGATCTGGTCGAGGCGGTGTCGTCCAATGACGGGGTGGTGGACAAGTTCATCGGCGACGCGGTGATGGCGGTGTTCGGGGCGCCGATCTCCAGCGGCCGCGACCCGCAGAACGCCGTGGAAAGCGCCAATGCCATGATGCGCCTGGTGGCCGCGCTCAATCAACGGCGTGAAGCCCGCGGCGATCCGCCCCTGAGGCTGGGTATCGGCGTGGCCACCGGCGAGCTGATCGCCGGCGCTATCGGCTCTCCCAAACGCATGGACTATACTGTGATCGGCGACAGCGTGAACCTGGCCGCCCGAGTCCAGGACCTGACCAAGACCTATGGCGTGGGGGTGATCGTGTGCGAGGCCACCGCCCTGGCCAACGCCGATACCCAGATTCTGCGCTATCTCGACACGGTCAATGTGCGCGGTCGCAAGCGTCCCGAGCGCCTCCACCAGCTGCTGACCTACCACACCGCGGACTCGTTTCCCCAATTGGCCGAGGTGATCGCCGCCTATGGCCGCGGTATGGCCTGCCAGGCGTGCGGCAACTGGCCGGGCGCGGTGGACGCCTTCGCCGAGGCCCTGGCGCTCAACCCCGATGACCGTCCCTCGGAGATGATGCTGGTCCGCGCCCGGGCGGCGGTGGCGGAGGTCGCGGCGGCGTCCTGAAGGGCTAAACCTCGTCCGATGAATGCCCTAGATATCGGCTATGAAGCCTCTTCTCCCCATCGCCGCCGCGGCCCTTTTTCTCGCCGGTTCCGCCATGGCCGCGCCACCCGCGTCGCCGTCGATTGACTCCGGCGTTCCCGACCCCTTTGCCTGGCTGGAGGATATCCATTCGCCTCGGTCCATGGACTGGGTGAATGCCGAAAACACCCGTTCCGCCGCGCGGCTGGAGACCGATCCGCGCTACGCGACCTTCCACGGCCAGGCGCTGGCCATCTTTACCGCTGAGGATCGGATTCCCTGGCCGGACTTCCTTGGTGGCCGGATCGACAACCTCTGGCAGGACGGCGCCCACGTGAAGGGCCTTTGGCGGCTGGCCGACACCGCCTCCTATCGCGGCGCGAACCCGGCCTGGGAGACGTTGATCGACCTGGACGCCCTCTCCAAGGTCGAGGGCCGCAACTGGCTCTTCAAG
>JAYVYH010000328.1:0-5713 GCA_043784385.1 Caulobacteraceae bacterium
CGCCCTACCGCCCGGCCTCGTAGTTCAGGATCGGTGACAACCAGCGCTCCGCCGTCTTCGCATCCCAGCCTTTGCGCGCCGCGTAGTCGGCGACCTGGTCGCGTTCGATCTTGCCGACGCCGAAATAGTGGGCTTCGGGGTGGGCGAAGTAGAGGCCCGAGACCGACGAGGCCGGACTCATGGCGAAGCTTTCGGTCAGGGTAATGCCGGTGGCCGCCGTTGCGTCCAGCAGACGGAACAAGGTTTCCTTTTCGGTGTGGTCGGGCTGGGCCGGATAGCCGGGAGCGGGGCGGATGCCCTGGTATTGCTCGCTGAGCAGCGCATCGATGTCGAATTGCTCTGTGTGAGCATAACCCCATAGCTCGGCGCGCACCTTATGGTGCAGGGCCTCGGCGAAGGCTTCGGCCAGGCGGTCGGCCAGGGCGGCGGCGAGGATGGCGTTGTAGTCATCGCCAGCCGCCTTGAAGCGCGCGGCGATCGCGGCCTCGCCATGACCGGCGGTGACCGCGAAGCCGCCGATGTAGTCGGGTCCGGTGGGGGCGATGAAGTCGGCGAGCGCCGCGTGGCCCCTGCCCTCGCCCTTCTGCATCTGCTGGCGCAGAGTGCGCAGGCGCCCGCGCTCGACCGTGCGGGTCTCGTCGCTCCAGACCACGATGTCGTCACCGTCGGAATTGGCGGGCCACAGGCCGACCACGCCGCGCGCCTGAAACCAGCGCTCGTCGATGATCTGTTTGAGCATCACCTGGGCGTCGGCGAACAGGTCGCGCGCCGCCTCGCCAACCACGTCATCTTCCAGGATGGCCGGATAGCGACCAGTCAACTCCCAGGCCGAGAAGAACGGTGTCCAGTCGATATAGCGGGCCAGGTCGGCCAGATCCCAGCTGTCGAACACCTGTGTGCCGATCAGGCCGGGGCGCGGCGCCTGCCAGGCCTGCCAGTCCAGGGCGATACGGTTGGCGCGCGCGGCCGGCAGGGGCGTGCGCACCTTGGCTTCCTGGGCGCGGCTGAATTGTTCGCGGATGCGGATGTATTCGTCGCGGGTGGCGGCCTCGACATTGTGCTTTTCGGTGGCCGACAGCAGGCCCGAGACCACGCCCACCGCGCGGCTGGCGTCGAGCACATAGGTGGTGGAACCGGCGCTATAGGCAGGCTCTATCTTCACCGCGGTGTGGGTGCGGCTGGTGGTGGCGCCGCCGATCAGCAACGGCATCGAGAAACCGCGACGCTGCATCTCGCCAGCTACGAACACCATCTCGTCGAGCGAGGGGGTTATCAGGCCCGACAGGCCGACGATATCGACCTTGTGCTTGACCGCCTCATCGAGAATCCGGTCGGCCGGGACCATGACGCCCAGGTCGATCACCTCGTAGTTGTTGCACTGGAGCACGACGCCGACGATGTTCTTGCCGATATCGTGCACGTCACCCTTGACCGTGGCCATCAGCACCCGCCCGGCCATCTGGCGGGGCTTGCCCTCGAGCTCGGCCTCCATGAACGGCAACAGCCAGGCCACCGCCTGTTTCATCACCCGGGCCGACTTGACCACCTGGGGCAGGAACATCTTGCCGGCTCCGAACAGGTCGCCGACCAGGTTCATGCCGTCCATCAGCGGCCCCTCGATCACATCCAGGGGCCGGCCGAGCGTGAGGCGGGCCTCGTCGGTGTCGGCGACGATATGTTCGGTGACGCCATGCACCAGGGCGTGGCTCAGGCGCTCGCCGACCGTGCCCTGGCGCCATCTCAGATCGACCACGCGCTCGACGGCCTTGCCGCCTTTGTAGTTCGGGGCGATCTCGACCAGGCGCTCGGTGGCGCCGGGCTGTTTGCGATTGAGGACCACGTCTTCCACCGCCTCGCGCAGCACAGGGTCGATGTCGTCATAGACCGGCAGGTCGCCGGCGTTGACGATGCCCATGTCCATGCCCGCGGCGATGGCGTGGTAAAGGAACACGCTGTGCATCGCCCGGCGTACCGCCTCGTTGCCGCGGAAGCTGAACGACACATTGGATACCCCGCCGGAGACCCGGGCGTGCGGCAACTGCTGCTTGATGGCGCGGGTCGCCTCGATGAAATCGACGCCGTAGTTGTCGTGTTCCTCGATGCCGGTGGCGATGGCGAAGATGTTGGGATCGAAGATGATGTCTTCGGGCGGGAACCCGACCTTGGTTGTCAGCAGGGTGTACGCGCGCTCGCAAATCTCCACCTTGCGCGCGCGGGTGTCGGCTTGGCCCTGTTCGTCGAAAGCCATCACCACCACGGCGGCCCCATAGCGCAGGCATTTGACCGCCTGTTCGAGGAACCTGGTCTCGCCCTCCTTCATGGAGATCGAATTGACGATCGCCTTGCCCTGGACGCACTTCAGGCCGGCCTCGATCACCTCCCATTTGGAGCTGTCGATCATGACCGGCACCCGGGCGATATCGGGCTCGGCGGCGATCAGGTTCAGGAAGGTGGTCATGGCGTGGACGCTGTCGAGCAGGCCCTCGTCCATGTTGACGTCGAGGATCTGCGCGCCGGCCTCAACCTGGTCGCGGGCGACGGTCAGGGCGGCGGTATAGTCGCCGTTGGAGACAAGCTTGCGGAAGCGGGCGGAGCCGGTGACGTTGGTGCGTTCGCCGATATTCACGAAAGTGGGGATCATGCGAGTTCGAAAGCTTCCAGGCCGGAGAGGCGCATCGCGGGTGGGCGCTCGGGTTGTTGGCGGGGTTTCTTTCCCGTGACGGCGCGGGCGATGGCGGCGATATGCTGGGGGGTGGTTCCGCAGCAGCCGCCGAGAATGTTGACCAGGCCGCTCTTGGCCCACTCCTCGAGATGCGCCGCGGTATCCTCCGGCTCTTCGTCATATTGGCCAAAGGCGTTGGGCAGGCCGGCGTTGGGGTAGGCGGCCACCAGGGTTCCGGCGAGGCGCGACAGCTCGGCGACGTGGGGACGCATCAGGTCGGCGCCCAGCGCGCAGTTGAAACCCACCGCGAACGGCCGGGCATGGCGGATCGAGTTCCAGAACGCCTCTACCGTCTGACCGGAAAGCGTGCGGCCAGAGCGGTCGGTGATGGTGCCGGATATCCAGATCGGCAACGGCTCCAGACCCTCGTCCTCCAGGTCCATGATCGCCTTGATCGCGGCCTTGGCGTTGAGGGTGTCGAACACCGTCTCGACCAGAAACAGATCCACCCCGCCCTGATGCAGCGCCCGGGCCTGCTGGCGGTAGGCGTCATAGACCGCCTCATAGGTGACCTGGCGGGCGCCCGGATCGTTGACGTCGGACGACATCGAAAGCGTACGGCTCAACGGCCCGATGGCCCCGGCGACGAAGCGGGGCCTGGCCGGATCGGCGGCGGTCCAGCGGTCGGCCGACTCCCGCGCCAGGGCGGCGGCGGCCAGATTGAGGTCGACCACGGCGCTTTCCAGGCCGTAGTCCGACTGGCTTAGCGTCGTGGCGTTGAAGGTATTGGTCTCGGCGATGTCGGCGCCGGCCTGAAAGTAAGCGTCGTGCAGCTCGGTGACGATATCGGGCCGGGTCAGGCACAGCAGGTCGTTATCGCCCTTCAGGCTCATCGAGTGATCGGCGAAGCGCTCGCCCCGGAAATCTTCCTCCGACAGGCCCCGGCGCTGGATCATCACCCCCCAGGATCCATCAAGCACCAGGATGCGCTCGCGCGCGGCGGCCTTCAGAGCTTCGATGCGTTTTGCACGTTCGGCGTTCATTTGTATTCCTCGCGAACCCCGAGCACGCGGCAGATCGCGTAGACCAGCTCGGCGCGGTTGAGGGTGTAGAAGTGGAAGTCGTCGAAGCCCTCCTCCTCGAGGCGGGCGCACATTTCGGCGGCCACCGAGCAGGCGATCAGGCGGCGGGTGTCGGGGTCCTTGTCCAGCCCGTCGAACAGATTGCCGAGCCAGTCGGGCAGGGTGATGCCGCAGGCCAGCGACATCTTCATCAGCCCCTTGAAGTTGCTGACCGGCATGATTCCCGGCAGCAAGGGAATGGTCACGCCGGCCTTGCGAACCTTTTCCACAAACCGCAGGAAGCCATCGATATCGAAGAAGAAGTTGGTGATGGCCCGGGTGGCGCCGGCGTCGATCTTGGCCTTGAGAACATTGATGTCATGGGCCACCGACGGGCTTTCGGGGTGGACCTGCGGATAGACGCCGACAGAGACCGAGAACGCCCCGACCGCCGCTATGGCGCCGGCGAGCTCGGTGGCGTTGGCGTAGCCGTCCGCGCGGGGCTGATAGGCGCCGCCGATCTGGCCGGGCGGGTCGCCGCGCAGGGCGACGATGTGGCGGATGCCGGCGTCCCAATAGTCCTGGATCACCGCGTCGACCTCGGCGCGGCTGGCGTCGACGCAGGTCAGGTGCGCGGCCGGCCTCAGCGTGGTCTCGCGCAGCATGCGCAGGACGGTTCGGTGCGTGCGCTCGCGAGTGGAACCGCCGGCGCCATAGGTGACCGAGACGAACTCCGGAGACAGCGGCTCAAGGCGGCGGATGGCCAGCCAAAGGCTCTCCTCGGCCTCGGGTGTCTTTGGCGGCGAGAACTCAAAGGAGATCCGGGGCGGGCGACGTCCGGGACGCCCGGCTCGGGCCACCGGACCGAGGGCGTCGGTATGAAGGGTCATGCGATCAACCGAACACGGGCGGCGTCGCGCGTCGCGCCCCAGATTTTCACCGTCAGGCCGCCGGACGCGGCGGGTGGCAGGGCTCGAATCTGGAAGCCCGTCAGGCCGGCGGCGGACAGCCAGCGCTCGATCTCCGAATCGGAGAACCCAAGGCGGCGATGACGATGTTCGGCGCGCAGGAATTCGAGGTCGTGCGGGGCGAAGTCGACGATCAGCAGCCGCCCGCCCGGCGTCACCAGGCGCGCGGCCTCAGCGGCGGCGGCGGCGGGATCGGCCAGATAGTGCAACACCTGATGGACGATCACCAGGTCGGCGCAACCATCCGCCAGGTGGGTCCTGAGAATATCACCGTGGCGAAGTTCACAGGCGCGCAGTCCGGCGGTGGCGACCTGGGCGCGGGCGATGTTGAGCATCTGGCGAGAGAGATCCAGGCCGATCGACGCCTTGGCTTTGGACCCGAGCAAAGTCAGCATCCGCCCGGTGCCAGACCCAAGGTCCACCAGGCGTTCGAAGGGTCCCTCTCCCGCCGCCTCGAGGATGGCCGCCTCGACGGCGGCCTCGGCGGTATGCAGGACACGCATCTCGTCCCAGCGCTCGGCGTTGTCGGCGAAATAAGCCGACGCCTGGCCGGCGCGTTCCTCGCCGACCCCGGCCAGGCGATCGGCGTCCAGTCCCAGCGTGGCGTCATCCGGGTTGATCAGGGCGAGGGTCTGATCGGTCAGGGCCCGGGCCGGAGCCGCGCCGGACAGCCGGTAGAACACCCAGGCGCCGTCAGGGAAGCGCTCTACGAGGCCCGCCTCGGCCAGAAGCTTCAGATGGCGGGAGACGCGCGGCTGGCTCTGGCCCAGCACGCGGCACAGTTCCAGCACCGCCAGTTCCTCCCGCGCCAGCAGGGCGAGGATACGCAGCCGCGTCGGCTCCGCAGCCGCGCGCAACATCCCCACCACCTGATCGGAGGTTAAAGCCATGGAGATATAAGGATATCTTTATATTAGATTGTCAAGGCGGTCAGCGGCTCGATCGATGGTCACCCGCCCGGGGCGATGGGCGCTTCGATCGTCGCGCTGAAGGGCGTCGAGAGTTGCAGCGCGTATTCGTAG
>JAYVYH010000329.1:0-4138 GCA_043784385.1 Caulobacteraceae bacterium
TCCGGAATGCGAACAAATGCGAACATTTTCCGCCCGTCGTCTGGCGGACTTTTGTCGCAGTCAGGTGCGCGCGCGCGAGGCCTCGTGAGTGAGTCCGGCGGACTTTCTGGAGTGTTACCTGCGCGCGCACGCGAGAGACGTTTCCCCGGCCTGAAGGGCCTCGGCGTCGCCCTCCAGGGGCCGCCTAATACACAGCCCTAGTATTTGGGCCAAATTACAGCCCGGACCCCAGTTATGAGAAACTGATCTCGGTTCGACGACTGGCGAGATTGCTCGCCGACCGTCAAGCCTGAGGATCGTCGAATGTCAGAGTCAGAGGATCGCGTTTCGGAGAGTGACGCCGCCGCGCCTGACATGTCGGGGAACCTTCTCAGTGTTGATGAGGAGGGCAATCCCCTGTTGCTCTGTCTAGGTGGCGGTGGCCTGCTAATCGAGTCCCCTACGGAAACGAGCCTTCAACGCGGGCTTGGCGACGTCAACGACGGTCCGGTGTAGATGCCCGGCGTCGGCCTGCCCTCTCTGCCGGCTCACGGCAAGCCGATCAAAACGGACTTGGTGCCGATCCAGACGGCGGCGTCGCTCTATACCGACAAGACCACGGCGGGCGACCTGGCGGACTTCGTGCTCACCAGCGTCAAGACCTTCGGGGCGCTGGGCGACGGGGCCACGGACGACACCGTTGCCATCCAGGCGGCGGTCAATTCGGGCCTCGCCATCTACTTCCCGCCGGGCGTTTACAAGACCAGCTCGACGATCTTCATCAACACCCTGGCCAGCAATGGGCAGTTGATCCGTGGCGCGGGCGCGGTGGCGTTCACCGGCTCGGGAGTGGGCAAGAGCACAATCCAACCCACGGCTGCGGTCACGGCGGCGTTTCGGATCGACGGCGCTCCCACGACTGAAGTCTACATCATGGGCATGGCGTTCGAGGCCCTGGCGGTCGATATGACCAACATGGCGGACCTCGCTACGAGCGTCGCCTTCGAGCAGCACAACGCCTTCGATGTCTCTTACAACCGCTGCCGGGCCTATAACTATGGCTTCAACAAGCTGTCGTGGCATTTTCAGGACGGCGCATTCACCACTCAGATGAGCAACTGCGGCGGCGGTATCGTCTCGTTCGATGGCCTGACCATCAGCAACGCCACGACGACCATCACCCTGACCAACTGCGACGTTCTCTCCGTCCAGCACGACAGCTTCCAGAACATCACCTTGACGGGCGGGGCCATTCAGAAGCCCTACGCGGTCGGGATGAAGATACTTTATCTCGCCCCCGGCAAGACGCCTTACGCATTCATTCCAAATACCGGCGGTCTGTACGTCGCGGTAATGAGCGAGATCAACAACTCTATCAGTTTCTCAAGTATCGGAACCGACTGGGAGCAAGGCGGTGGCTATCCCTCGACCTTCAACGACGGAACGCACGGAACGCTCCAGCTGATCCCGGTCGTGATGGTGGACGCCAACGCGATCAACACCACTTTCCTCAATCCCTCGTTCGCGGGCTGCTACCTGCTCGACTATGGGATCAACACCCGTTTAATGGGCCAGCCACAGAGCGGCGTGACGGGGTTCGATATCGCCACGGGTGTTCAATACCGGCTGAATGACTTCCGCGTGTCTGGCGTCCTCTCGGGGCCTGTCGGCTTCACCGGAGCAGTGGGGTCGGAGACGTCCTCGTCTTATACCCTCAATGGGGCGACCGGGCTTTCACAGTTCAAGGGTCAGACCATCCGGCCAGCCACGGACGGGGCCTACTCGTTTCAAGTCAACAATGCGGGCAACACCTCCGCCCAGCTAAATTTCACGACGGGCGCCACAACTGGGGTCTTGGGCGTGGTCGGCACAGTTCAGGGCTATTTCGTGAAGGCCCAGCCTGCCACAGATAGTTCAAACGTGTTCGTGGGCGCCAACGCGGCAAACACCCAACTCGTCAACTTCTCAACAAACGTCACCCCATCGGTAAGTCAGTGGAACTTTGCCAACGGCATACAGGTCCAGGGCTTTAGCGATAGCTTTTCAACCCTCAAATGGTCGTTAAATTGCGCAACCGGAGCGTTCAACACCGCCTCGACGCTATCGGTCAACACCGTTCAAGTGGTCACCGCTCGTCAAACCGGCTGGGTGGCACCGACCGGAACCCTAAGCCGCGCCACCTTCGATCAAAGCACGGTCACCCTGCCTGAATTGGCGAAACGGCTCGCGGCGCTGATTAGCGATCTAACCACGCATGGCCTGATAGGCACGTGACGGCATAGGGCCGCGTCCGCTATTCTGTTCGCCATGACGGACGCCACGGAACTTCGCGGAATGACATTTCGGCCCGCGAATCTTATGGCGGCGCTCGGGACTGTCATCGGTTTAACGGCGATGTATGGGCTTCTCGGCGCCCGCGATGGACCGTCCGACTGGATGGGCTACCAACAGCTTTTCGACCGCCAAGGGGGCTATCTGGCGGAAGCCGGGCGCGACCCTCTTTTCGTTGCGCTATTGAAAGCGGCCAGGGTGGTCTTCGGGGGTAATGGCTACGAAGGTTTTCGCCTGCTGCTATTCGTTGCGATGGCATCATTTGCCGCGCGCCTGACTTATCTCTGCCCAACGATCAGGGTCAGCCCGATCACCACGGCTCTGGTCGGTGTCGCGATTTGGGGTATCAAGTCGGCGGTTCAAATCCGCGAGGGCGTGGCGCTGGTGTTCGTTGCGTGGGGAGTCGCCCACGCTTTGCGTCACCCCAAAAGCACACCGTTCGCGCTCTTGGCCGGATGCGCCCTCGGGTATCTGACGCACCAAGGGACTGCGCCGTTTCTGCTGGCCGCGATTGTCGGGATCGGGTGCCTTGCGCTGCCGAACCGGGCGCTGTCTGGCTGGTGGCCGCAACGCCTGCTTATGGTTCTGGCGATTGGGGTCGGTTTCGCAGTCGCCGCTTTGTGTGTTCTCAACGCCCGCGCGGTCGAATTGGCCCTTGTTGACATGACTGAAGACAGAAACGCAGAGGCCATTATCGGCCCGCTCAAGGCCGTTTTCTGGGTCGCTCAAGGCGCTGTGATGCTGGGTCTGCGCTGGCAATTGATCGAAGCGGTGCGGGGCCGATCAAAGCTGGCATTCGCGTTTTCGTCGGTTTTAGCCTCGTTCGTCTTGCCTTCGCTGTATGTTGCAACCGCCGGTCTGGTGGCGACCAGATACTATCTGCCCGCCGCGACCGCTTTCGGAGGCCGGCTTTTATTCACGGCCGAGACGGTGGCGCTGATGATCGTGGCGCTTGGTGGGCGTGGAAACTGGATCACCCTGGCATTAGCGGCGGCGCTGGTTGCCGAACAGGTGCGCTTGATGATCGTGACCGCCGGGCTTGGCGTCTAGCGATACCCGAGAAGCTGCAAAACGCTGATCAGGACGATACCTAAGCCCGAGCCGATCGCTACGACAGCCAACGGAACCCGGACGATCATCGGGACAAGCCATTCGCCGGGCTGCAATTCTGCTCGCTGCTTTTCATCCATCCCCAACCGTCCCCCGCCAGCTTGGCAGGGTCAAGATGAAAACCCCGGCCTTGCCGCCGCCCTCGGCGAGGCGATGGCGACGGTTAATGCTCCCGGCGGGCTGAACCGCCTCGCCATGGCGGCCAGGGACTCGCCTGAGTCCGTTGGCGGGTTCGGGCGCTACCACCCTGGCGGAAATCGGGAACGCCCGTCACGGGGCGTCTATGGCGGCGCGGCCGCTGCTGACGCCGGCTCCGCCGACCTGATAAAGTGATGGCATGTCAGACTCAGAAAAGCCGCTCCGCGAGCAATTGGACGAAGCAATAGACAGGGTTCGCCGCGAATTGGAGATCCTCGCCTCGCCGTCAAGCATCGGGGGCGGTTCGGATAGCCGGAGCGTTGTCGCCGATCTGGAGGCGGAACTTCGGCAACTCGAAGAGGCGCGATCCGGTCTTGGGCCTCACGAAGCCTGATAGAATCGGCTGCGGCGACCTGGGCGCGTCCCGCAACCAATTCCGGCCAGGCGCACTTAGCCCACAGCGGGGTCGACCAGTCCTCGTATGGCGGAGGATCATATGCAGAAATCAATCGTTACGTTCACCGCGATTGCGGCTGTTGTGTTCAGTGCGTGCAGCGCGTTCGCTCAAAGCACCGGTTCA
>JAYVYH010000330.1:0-14989 GCA_043784385.1 Caulobacteraceae bacterium
GAATCCGGATGGCTGCGGGCGATCGAGATGCGGTGGATCGACAGCCGCAATGTCGAAAATCCGGCCCCGGCCCCGCCGACGCAGAATGTCTGGATGCGCGCCGTGACGCCACTGCCCGCCGACGTCGCCATCCAGCAGGCGGTTCTGGCCTATGCCTCGGACATGTCGCTGCTCTCCACCTCCATGCGCCCCCACGGCGTCAACTGGCGCACACCCGGCTTCCAGTCGGCCAGCCTGGACCACGCGATCTGGTTCCACCGGCCGTCGGATTTCAACGACTGGCACCTCTACGCCCAGAAGAGCCCATCCGCCTCGGGCTCGCGCGGCTTCAACCTCGGCGAGATCTACAACGCCGACGGCCGCCTGGTGGCTTCCACCGCCCAGGAGGGCCTGACGCGGATGCGCGTCGGCGGCTAGGCTACGTCATTTCCCCGGCGCCACCAGGATCTTGATCTGGCTCTTGTCGGTCTGCAGCCGCAGGAAGGCGTCCGGAGTCTCGTCCAGGCTGACCACGCCGGTGATCACGTTGGCGTATTGGGTCACGCCCTCGGCCAGGTTGCGCAGCGAGGCCCCGAACTCCTCGGGCGTGTAGCCCAGCACATAGCGCAACTCGATCTCCTTGCTGATCAGCACCAGGGGTTCGATGTGATCGGTCTCCATGCAGACCCCAGCCACCACGATCCGCGTGCCCGGGGGGGCGGCCAAGGCCAACGCCTGGACGATACCCGGCGCGCCGACACACTCAAATATCAGCGGCCGGCGCACGCCCTTGCCCTGGGCCGCGGCGACGACGCCTTCAGCCCGATTGCCCGGCACGCCCAGCTCCGTCCAGGATTCGTGTGGCGACACCTGGGCCGGATCAATCACCCGGTCGGCGCCCATAAGTTGGGCGGCGGCGCGTCGTTCCGGCGAGAAGTCAGCCGCCACGACCGGCCCCAACCCTCGCGCCTTCAGCGAGGCGATCACCGCCAGGCCGACGGGTCCGCATCCCACCACCATGCAAACATGGTCGGCCTCCACATCGCCCTTGACCACCGCGTGCTCGCCCACGGCCAGCGGTTCAGTCAGCGCGGCGTGCTCGGCGGAAAGACCGTTTGGCACCTCCAGCATCAGCATCTCGCTGAGCACAATGGTCTCGGCGAAGCCGCCTGGAATCCGGCTCGAATAGCCCACGGTTTCGAAGCCGGCCGGCGTGACCAGACCGGGAACCGAAACCACCCGGGCTCCGGGTTTGAACCGCCCCGAAGTCTCGGGACCGGATTCCATCACCTCGCAACAGAATTCGTGGCCGAACACCGTATCCGCGCCCTTTTTCATATGGCTAAGCCCGCCGATCCGCGTGGTCAGATCGATCATGCGGTCATAGTGGTCGAGCGCGTGCAGGTCGGAACCGCAGATGCCGCACACCAGCGTCTTGCACAGCACCTGCCCGGCCTCCGGGGTCGGCGTCGCCATCTGGTCCACCACAAGCGCGCCACCGCGCCGAATAACCGCCCGCATGTTTCTCTCCCTTTTTTCGGCCGCTTGAGGCTCTACGGAACCCTATGAACTATCGCCACGCCTTCCACGCTGGAAATTTCGCCGATCTGATCAAGCACGCGATTTTGACCCGTTTGTTGCGAGAACTGACGGCGGGCGCAGCGCCGCTGACGGTGATCGATACCCATGCCGGGGCGGGACTCTACGACCTGCGCGGCGACCTTTCCCGGCGAACCGGGGAGGGGGAGGCGGGTATTGGCCGTCTGATGGCCGCCATCGATGCGCCCAACGCGTTTGATGATTTGAAGGCGGCCGTTCGGCGGGGCAACGCCCCGAAAGAAGCGCGATACTATCCCGGCTCGCCAGTCCTGATCGCCAATGCGCTGCGACCGCGTGATCGCTATATCGCTTGCGAACTTCACCCTGACGATCATGCGGCGCTCAAGCAGGTCCTACCCCGTGAGTTGGGCGCGGTCGTCCACAAGGGCGACGGCTGGGTGCATGCGTCGACCGTCGCGCCGTTCTCGCCGGCCGCTCTACTGGTGCTGGTCGATCCGCCGTTCGAGCGGGGCGATGACTACGTTCAGGCTCTCGACCTTCTGATCGCCATCCTAAAGGTCAATAGTGGGGCCACTTTGGCGATCTGGCTGCCGATCAAGGATTTGGCCACCTACGACGCCTTTCTTGGCGATATTGAAGATGCGGCGGCCGGCCACGCCGTGCTGGCGGCGGAAGTCCGCCTTCGACCGCTCACGGATCCGATGCGCCTGAACGGCTGCGCCGTGATCGTCGTCAATCCACCTCCCGGTCTCGAAACCCAGGCCCGGGCCGCGGCGGATTGGATCGCGACCCGCATCGGAGAGGATGGCGCTCTCGGACGCGTGACCATGGTTGGCGGTCGCGCGTGAACGGTGTTGATTTTCCAGATGGTCCCGGCGCCCAAATAGGATATGCTGCAGTGCAATAATTTCAGCTTTCAGGAGTAGCACCATGTCTTGGCTGACCGAAACTCAGACCCCGTCGGTTTTTCGGGACCGCGCCCTCAAGTCCCTCAGCCTGCCCCTTGGCCTTGCCAATCCTCTCTGGCTGGCGTTCGGCGCCGCCGCTAGCGCCGGGGCAACCTGGTGGCTGATGACCCGCTGGACCCGGCCGGTGAACCTGGAGGCGATGGCCCTGCCGCCAACCCCTGACGTCCTCGCCATCGAACTGGAGCCCGAAGCGCCCGCTCCGGCAGTGGAAGTGTTGAGCGTCGTCGATGATATCGCGCTCGCTGATGACGACCTCACCCAGCTGGTGGGTGTTGGTCCCCGCAGCGCCGCGGCCTTGGCCGAGCGTGGTGTCACCCGGTTCGCCCATCTCGCCGATTGGACGGCCGAACAGATGGCGGCCTTCGACGCCGAACTGAAGCTAAAGGGCCGGAGCCTTCGCGACGCTTGGCTCGATCAGGCCAAGCGTCTGTCGGTCGCCAACTGAGGTTGCAACGCCAAGGCCGGTAGCCTCGGGCGCCGGCGACCTGTTAGTCTCTCCGGAGAACACCAACGGAGAGACGCTCTTGGCCAGAATACCCTATTTCGACCCCGCCCTCGCCACCGGCCGGGCGGCGAAGGCCTATGCGGGTCTGCCGGCGCTGAACATCTTCAAGATGCTCGGCCATACCGGCGACCTCCTCGAAGGTTTTAGCCGGTTCGGCGGCTTGCTGTTGAACAAGACCAGCCTGGACCCTGTCCTGCGTGAGATCGCCATCGTGCGGGTCGGAGTGCTCTCCAAGGCCAGCTATGAAGTCTATCAGCACGAAGCGATCTCGCGTCGCATCGGCATGTCGGACGAGCTGATCAAAGCCATCCACGAAGGCCCGGCGGCCGAGACCTTCGACGCTACGCAGCGCCTGGTGATGGCGTTCACCGACGATGTGGTGGCCAACGTCAGGGCAGGCGACGCAACCTTCCTGCCGATGCGCGAAGCGCTGGGCGACAAGGCGCTGCAAGAGCTGACCATCGTCATCGGTTTCTACATGCTGGTCTCACGGTTCCTGGAGACCTTCGACGTCGATATCGAAACGGGCGAGGCGCCGGTCGTAAAGGTGGGCGGAGATCCCGGCTGATCGATCAGGCAGCGGATTCGGTCTGAGCGTAACCTAGGTCGGCGTTCAAGGCGTCAAGGATCGCCACGGCCGCGTCGGCGACCACCGTGCCGGGCGGGAAGATCAGCCGGGCGCCGGCGGCCTTCAAGGCTTCAAAATCTCCCTTGGGGATCACCCCGCCGACCACGATCATGATATCGCTCCGGCCGAGCTTCTTCAGCTCGGCGCGAAGTTCCGGGATCAGGGTCAGGTGACCCGCCGCCAGCGAGCTGGCGCCGATCACATGCACGTTCTTGGCCACGGCCTCTTGGGCGGCCTCCGCCGGGGTCGCGAACAGCGGTCCAACATCGACAGCAAACCCCAGGTCGTCGAAGCCGGTGGCGATCACCTTCTGGCCTCGGTCATGGCCATCCTGGCCCATCTTGGCCACCAGAATGGTCGGCGCCCGCCCCTCGGCCTCGGCGAAGGCGGTGATCATCTGGCGCGCCCTGATCATTTTGGGCTGCGCGCCAACCGCCGCCGCATAGACCCCGCGAACCACTTCGGGCTTGGCCTGATGGCGGCCAAAGACCCGCTCAAGCGCCAGGCTGATTTCGCCGACCGTGGCCTTTGCCCGGGCCGCTTCTACCGCCAGAGCGACAAGATTGGCCTTGCCGCGCGCGCCGGCTTCCAGCGCCAAGAGCGCAGCTTCGACGGCGGCGGGGTCCCGTTCGGCCCGGAGTTGGGCGAGCTTGGCGATCTGGCTCGCCAGGACCGCGGAGTTATCCACGGTCAGGATGGGAATATCGTCGCCATCATCGTTCAGATAGCGGTTAACGCCGACCAGGGTCTGGGCGCCACTGTCGATCCGGCCCTGGGTTCGGGCGGCGGCTTCCTCGATACGGCGTTTCGGCAGGCCGAGGCTGATCGCCTTGGCCATGCCGCCGGCGGCTTCCACTTCAGCGATATGGCCCAGGGCGCGGGCCGCGAGGTCGTGGGTCAGTCGCTCCACGTAATGGCTGCCGCCCCAGACATCAATGACATCGGTCAACCCGCTCTCGATCTGCAGAAACAGCTGGGTATTGCGGGCGATGCGGGCCGAGAAGTCGGTGGGCAGCGCCAGGGCTTCGTCGAGAGAGTTGGTGTGGAGGCTTTGGGTCTGTCCGCCGACCGCCGCCATGGCTTCGATCGTGGTGCGGGCGACATTGTTAAATACGTCCTGAGCCGCCAGGCTCCATCCGCTGGTCTGGGTGTGGGCGCGCAGGGAGAGGGAGCGGGAGTCCTTCGGATCGAAGTTTTCGCGCAGCAGTTTCGCCCACAGCAGACGGGCCGCGCGCTGCTTGGCGACTTCCATGAAGTAGTTCATGCCCGCGCACCAGAAGAACGACAGGCGGGGCGCGAACGAGTCGACGCTCATGCCGGCGGCGACTCCGGCCCGGACGTAATCGACTCCGTCGGCGAGGGTGTAAGCCAGTTCCAGATCCAGCGACGCCCCCGCTTCCTGCATATGGTAGCCGCTGATCGAGATGCTGTTGAACCGGGGCATCTCCTTGGCGGTGTAGGCGAAGATATCGGAGATGATCCGCATCGAGGGGGCGGGCGGATAGATGTAGGTGTTCCGCACCATGAACTCTTTGAGGATGTCGTTCTGGATGGTGCCGGAGAGAGCGGCGTGCGCGACTCCCTGCTCCTCGGCCGCCACGATATAGAGGGCGAGGATCGGCAGCACCGCGCCGTTCATCGTCATCGAAACGCTCATCTTGTCCAGCGGAATGCCGGAAAACAGCGTCCTCATGTCCAGGATGGAATCGATGGCGACCCCGGCCATGCCGACATCGCCCCTGACTCGGGGATGATCGGAGTCATACCCGCGGTGGGTTGCCAGGTCGAAGGCCACGGAGAGCCCCATCTGACCAGCGGCCAGATTGCGCCGGTAGAACGCATTGGAGTCCTCGGCCGTGGAAAACCCGGCATACTGACGGATCGTCCACGGATTGGTGCGGTACATCGTGGGGTAGGGACCGCGAAGGAAGGGCGCCAGGCCGGGATAGCCGCCGGTGAAGTCGAGGTCCTGCGAGTCCGCCGGGCCATAGTGAGTCTTGAGGACGATGGATTCCGGTGTCTGCCAGCCGGGTTGGTCGGCGGTCGGAAGAGCGGGCGGTGACGCGCCTTGATCGTCGAGCGTCAAGGTTGTGAAGTCCGGGAACGTGGTCATCATACCAGCCCTTCAAGATGAACCGCCGACAGCGGCGCACATCGACTGTCATCTCCGGCCTGGCGCGGATCGGGCGGCGTTCCGTGCGGCGTGCTGTCAACGGGCTGCGGCTCGGGCGTCGGTTCGGCGCTCTTGAAATCGGTGACGCCGATCACCCGCAAAGCGCCATCGGCCAGCGCGGACCGAAGCGTTTCTCGGCTTTGGTTCACCGCTGTGGCCACGACGCCGGAGCGCAAGGCCTCCACGAGCCCGCCCGCCGCCTCGATCGCGACAAAGGCGCCCCACGCCGCCCTGGCCAGGTTCGCGGTCTGGGCTTCAACGGCCCAGGACCCACCGGCGGGGTCGACCACACGCCCCAGATGGGCTTCCTCCATCAGGATCAGCTGGGCGTTCCGGGACATACGCGAGGCGAAGGCGTCTGCCGGTCCCAGAGCGTCGGTAAAGGCTCCGAGTACGATGGCGTCGGCGCCCCCCACGGCGGCGGCGAAGCCCGCGCTGGTCAGGCGGATCAGATTGGTCCAGCGGTCGGCGCGCGTGAGCATCCGCCGAGACGACCTGGCTTCCACGCGGGCCGGCAAGTCGACGGCGCAAGCCTCGGCGATCCGTGTCCAGATCACCTTCGTGGCCCGTAGTTTAGCAATGGCGCCGAGGGGCTCGGCGTCAACGGAGACGCCGAGGGCTATCCGCGCGAACGCATCACTCATCGTTAGCCCAGCGCCGACCAGAGCCTTGGCATAGGCGACAGCCGACGCCGCGGTGACGGCGATTTCCCAGGCTGGCGACCCTCCGGCCTCGTGAACGACAGCGCTGCTGGCGAGGAACAGGCTCGCCTTTGGATAGGTCTCGCAGAGTCGGGCGGCGACCGACGCCGCCGAATCGATATGAGCCTCTATTGGCCCTGGGCTGGCGCCGGACCCGGCGAAAGCTGAAAGGGGGTCAAGGTGCAAGGCCAACGGAGCCCCCGGCGACGCTTTGGCGATCGAGCCAAGCCAACGGGCCGCCTCTGGACCGAGAAATCCGGCGTCCAGCGCTATTGGGGCCAAATCTGTCAGGACACCGTCCAACACCTTTTCGAGATCGTCCGCGTTGCGGACCGCAAGCCCGGAGCCATCGCCGGCATCGATCTTGAGCAAAATCGAGTCGGCGCCACTGGCCAGTGACGCCAGGGCCTCGGTATTGGCCTGGACGAGATTGGAATTGGCCACAAAAGCCCGCACATCCCAGTTGCGCTCGCCGCTCCGCGATCGCGGTGTCACCCGGAGCGGCGTGCCACTGTCGCTGGCGGTGTAAAGCGGCGCGATTGGCAGACCATCGGCGGTTTGCCGTTCCAGGGACTCGGGCCCAGCCCCTTTTAGGGTCTTGGCGACCAGGGCGAGCCATTCGGCCCGGGTGGCGGCGCTGAAACCGTCGGCGAGAGGGGTAACCAGTGATGACACGCTTGGCTGTTCCTTGGGGACTTGGTTCTTGCACCCCAGGGCGCGTGGCAGGTCAAGCCGTTCGCCGCCGTTTAGACGTTCAGGGAATAACCCGCCGAGCGTACCGTCCGGATCGGATCTTCATCACCTTCGACGTTCAACGCTCTGCGAAGGCGGCCAATATGAACGTCCACGGTGCGGGTTTCCACATAGACATCCGAGCCCCAGACCGCGTCGAGCAGCTGTTCGCGAGAGAATACCCGTCCCGGATGCTGCATGAAATAGTCAAGCAGCCGAAATTCGGTGGGACCCAGGTGCACCTCCTGATCGCCCCGCTTTACCCTGTGGGCGACGCGATCGATCAGCAGATTGCCCTGCCGCACCCTGTCTTCCGCGAGGCCCGGTCGAATCCGGCGCAGCACCGCCCGCACGCGAGCGCATAGCTCAATCATCGAGAAGGGCTTGACCACATAGTCGTCGGCCCCGGTGTCTAGGCCCCGAATGCGATCGGTTTCCTCTCCCCGAGCCGTGAGCATAATTATCGGCAGGTTTCGCGTGTCCGCCCGTTGCCGCAGTCGCCGACAGACCTCGATGCCCGACACCGTCGGCAGCATCCAGTCGAGTATGACCAGGTCCGGCTGTTTCTCCTCGATATTCATCAAGGCTTCCTCGCCGTCCGCGCATTGGGCGACGCGGTAGCCTTCCTTGTCGAGGTTGTACTGCAGCAAGGTGCCAAGCGCATCCTCATCCTCGACCACCAGAATATATGGGCGGAGGGCGTTGGACGATTCGGTCGCCGACGCGCTCAAAAGGTTTGCAGACTTAGGGCGTCCGATTTTGGCCGTTCCTCGGTGAGTTCCACACCGGTAATCTCGTAGTGCAAGATTTCCGCTATATTGGTCGCATGGTCGCCAATGCGTTCAAGGTTCTTCGCCACGAACAGTAGGTGAGCACAGGCCGTGATCATTCGTGGATCGCCCATCATGTAGGTCAGGAGCTCGCGAAAGATCGCATCGTAGTGTTCATCGACTTCATGGTCCTGCTGCCACACGGCGACGGCTCGATCAACCTCCCGGGAAGTCAGGGCGTCGAGGACGTCCTTCAGTCGCGTCGTGACCAATTCCCCCATGCGCTCGATCGAGCTGGTGAGTGGAGCCAGGGGTTCCGATTCCGCGATTGCAAGGGCACGTTTGGCGATGTTCTTGGCGAGGTCGCCGCATCGCTCGAGGTTCATGCTGATTTTCATCGCCGCCACCGTGCGGCGCAGGTCGTCGGCGACCGGTTGGCGTAGAGCGATCAGCCGGACAGCCTTGCGCTCGATGTCCATTTCCAATCCATCCAGTTTAGCGTCCCGCAGGATGACTGACGTCGCCAGAGCCATGTCGCGGGTGGCGATGGCCTTGATGGCGTCCGCGACCTCCGATTCAGCCAGACCGCCCATTCGCGCCAACTCCGCCGTGATGGTGTCGAGTTCCTGGTCGTAAGCTCTGACGGTGTGTTCCATGGTTCTACGAGCCGATTCTACAGGATTCACTGATTCCAAATCATACGGTTCGATTGTGACGTTTACTTGTTTCCGATTGTGCCATTGAGGGCTGAATCGAAGGCTCTCTAGCCGAAGCGTCCGGTAATATAGTCGGAACCTCGTGTCGTGACCGGTTTGGTGAACATTTCAGCGGCCTGTCCGAATTCGACCAGTTCTCCCAGATACATGAAACCGGTGTATTTCGAAATGCGTGCCGCCTGGCCAAGATTGTGGGTAACTATGATAATTGTGTAATCTTGCTTGAGCTGGGTGACTGTTTCTTCAAGTTTCGCGCTTGATATGGGATCGAGAGCCGAGGTGGGCTCATCGAGCAGCAGGATCTCGGGTTTGACGGCGATGCAGCGCGCCACGCAGAGGCGCTGTTGTTGACCCCCCGAAAGGCCGAGACCAGAGGTCTGGAGCTTGTCCTTTACCTCCTCCCATAGCGCCGCGCGGCGAAGGGATTCCTCAACTCTCTCGCTCATGTCGGTCTTGTTCAGCGTCTCATAGAGGCGGACGCCAAAAGCCACATTGTCATAGATCGACATGGGGAAGGGTGTCGGCTTCTGGAACACCATGCCGATCTTGGCGCGCAGCATGGAGAGATTGACCCCTGGGCGAAGGATGTCTTCTCCGTCCAACATGATTTTGCCAGTCGCTCTTTGTCCGGGGTAAAGCGCGTACATCCGGTTCAAGGTTCGCAGGAGGGTCGATTTCCCGCAACCGGATGGTCCGATCAAGGCGGTGACCGCGTTGGCCTCAAAGGGGATGGAAACCGATTTGAGCGCGCGGTTCTTGCCGTAGAAGAAATCAAGATTCTGGACGTCCAGCTTTACCTGCGACGCATCGATTTTGGCGATCGATACGTCTGGGATATCGTGTGTGGCCGACAGGGGCATTAGCGTTTGGGCTCCTCGGCGAAGGCGCGGGCGATGATGGTCACGGCGAGAACGGAACCGGCGATCAGCAGCGCGCCGGCCCAGGCCAGGCGATTAAGGTCGGGATAGGGAGTCAGGGCGTACTGAAAAATCACCACCGGCAGGCTCGACATCGGATGGGCCATGTCCCAGCTGAAGAATTGGTTGTTGAGGGCGGTGAACAGCAAGGGGGCGGTCTCGCCGCTGATCCGCGCGAAGGCCAATAGCGCGCCGGTCAGGATTCCGCTGGTCGCCCCTCGCCAAAGAATATTGCGGATGACGTGCCAGACCGGAGAGCCCAGGGCCACGCCCGATTCCCGCAAGGAGACGGGTTGCAGCTTCAGAACGTCTTCCGTTGTTCGGGTGATCACCGGCGCCGCCAGCATGGCCAGCGCCACGCCTCCCGCGAAACCCGAGAAGGTTTTGAACGGAAATACCAGAATTTCGTAGACAAAAAGGCCGATCAAAATTGACGGCGCCGACAACAGCACGTCGTTCAGGAACCGCACCACGGCCCCGAAACGACTGTCGCCCGCGTATTCGGCCAGCCATGTGCCAGCCAATATGCCGATCAGAAGGGCGATAAACATGCCGACCACGGACATCATGATTGACCCGACGATGGCGTTTATCAGACCGCCCGGTGTGCCGGCCGCTGGTGTCGATTTGGTGAAGATATCAAGGTTCATTCCACCAATGCCCTGTGTCACCAGGGAACAAAGGATCAGCGCGAGCGCGGTGAGGGCGATAGCTGTAACAATGCCGCAGAAAGCCACGAAAACCAGATTCGAGAGGCGGCGGGTGGCCACAAGGCGGGCGGACACAGCCATGCTCTAGGCCTTTACTTGATTGCGCAGCAGCAGGCGCGCCAGGGCGAGAACGATGAAGGTGATCACAAAGAGAAGCAGGCCCAGCGCGATCAGCGACGCCGATTGCAGACCGCTGGCTTCATTGAATTCATTGGCGATCGTCGATGCGATGGTCGAACCGGAGTCAAACATGCCCTTTGGAAATCCGTGCGAATTACCAATGATGAAGGTCACAGCCATCGTCTCGCCCAAGGCGCGCCCAAGGCCAAGCATCACGGCGCCAATCGCCCCACGTTGAATGTAAGGCAGCGTAACCTTCATCACGACTTCGCCTGTCGTGGCGCCCAAGCCATAGGCGCTTTCGCGAACCTGAGCGGGAACCGCAATGAGCAACTCCCGTAAGGTTGCCGCCATGAACGGCAGGATCATGATCGCCAAGATGATAGAAGCCGCTAGAATGCCCGACCCGTTGGGGATTCCCGAGAACACGGTCTCCCAGATACTACCCGCCGGGGCCGCGCTCATTAAAGGCGTTTCGACGTGGCTAGCGAAAAACGGGGCGAATACGAACAGCCCCCACATGCCGTAGACGATCGAGGGGATGCCGGCGAGCAACTCCACAGCCGTGCCGATAGGGCGGCGAAGAAAGGTTGGACATAGCTCGACCAGAAAGAAAGCCACGCCGCCGGCGACCGGCAGCGCCATAGCCAAGGCAAGGGCGGAAGTAAGCAGGGTTCCCACGATCGGACCCGCCGCGCCATAGACCTCATGCTCGGGATTCGGATCCCATGTGACGCCGGTGATGAAATTCAGTCCGAATTTGGAAAGCGCCGGCCACCCTCCGATTGTTAGGGCCACCAGAACCCCCCCTAAGGCGATGAGCAACATCGTGGCGGCGCCAAAACACAGCCCCTCGAAGATCGGGTCGAAGGCGAAGCCACGAGGGGTTGAGCGATGGCGCGCGGCGTTGAAGTCTATCGACATTGACCCTCTCGAGCAGATCTCAGACGCCAGGAAACATCAACAGGGGGAGACTGCCGCGGCCGGCTGGCCGCCGCAGTCTCCCCTCAGGTCTTGTGTCAGGGATAAACCGGCTTCCCGTTCGGGCCAACAATCGACTTCCAGGACTTGCGGACGAGCGCCTTTAACGGGTCGGGAAGGGTGACGTAGTCGAGTCCGGCGGCGGCCCCGTCGCCATTCTTGTAAGCCCAGTCAAAGAAAGACAGGACGTCGTGGCCAGACTGATGGTTGGTCTGTTTGCTGTGCATCAGGATGAAGGTCGCGCCGGTGATCGGCCAGGCATTCGCGCCAGGTTGATCAAGCAGGAGGAGGTAGAAACCCGGGGCTGCATTCCATTTGGCGCCGGCCGCCGCCGCCGCGAAATTGGCGGCGGTTGGCATAACCCATTTTCCGGCCTTATTGCGCATGACCGCATAGTTCATGTTGTTCTGCTTGGCGTAGGCGTATTCGACATAACCGATCGCACCGATGGTTTGTTTGACGAAGGCCGCGACGCCGTCATTGCCTTTCCCGCCTAGACCTGCGGGCCAGTTCACGGCGTCATTGGCGCCGGGTCCGGCCTGCCATTTCGGCTCTTCCATGCTCAGGTAGCTGGTGAACAGGAAGCTGGTGCCCGAACCGTCCGACCGATGCACCACGGTGATTGGCAGGTTCGGTAGCGCGACGCCCTTGTTCCAGGAGGCGATCACGGGATCGTTCCATTTCTTGATCAGACCCAGATAGATGTCCGCAAGCACCTGTCCGGTAAGGCGGACTTGACCGGCCTTGATGCCGGGGAGGTTCATCACCGGAACGACGCCGCCGACGACCGTCGGGAACTGTTGAAGGCCGTTGGCCGCCAGTTCGGCCGACGTCATCGGCTTGTCGGACGCGCCAAAATCCACGGTGTTGGCGATGATTTGCTTCTTGCCGCCGCCCGAACCGATGGGTTGGTAATTGAGTGCGTTGTTGGTTTGCACCTTATAGGCTTCGGCCCATTTCGCGTAGACTGGGGCCGGGAATGTGGCGCCCGCGCCCGAGATGTTCGCGGCGACCGACATGCCGGATCCCGCGACCATGGCTGTCGCCGCGGCCGCGGCGACGATCGTCTTGATCATGATAATCTCCCGAATCGAGCCGACCCTCGGGTTGCTCGCGTTTTTGTGACCTTAGCGATGACGCTTGTAGGCTTCGTGACAATCGCCCGGCGCGTCCGGATACGGGCGATCCTGAAAACCGCGCCGAAGCCGATATCCCGATCGACCGCGGCGCGAAAATCAACTCTAGAACTTCACCTGGGTAAAGAGGCCGACCTCGTCGTAGGTTCCCTTGCCCGCGGTCGTGCCCGTCGGGATGCCAATGACACCATTGCCCGTCGAGAATGAGCCGTTCACCACTTCGTCGCGCTTGTAGACGATAGCGAAATCGAGGGGGCCAATTGGTTTATAGGACACGCCTATATTGAAATAGTTGTCGTTTTCGCCGGGAACGATGTTGGCCTTGGGCTTTACCCATTCATATTTGCCGAACGCGGCTATCTTTGGCGTGAAGTTGTATGAGGCAAACACGGAATAGCCGTCACTGGTGTTGGTCTTCGCCGGGTTGGATTGGCTGACGTCCGCCCAGTAGCGGGCGTAGAGGTATTCAAACCCCACCCGAATTTTCGGAGTCGTATAGGCGATCAAGGCGTTGATGCGCTCGGCTTGATTGAAGGTTGGGACACCCTCGACGGCCTTTCCGAGTTTGCCGTCATAGCCACCCACGGCAACCGTGACATTCTTGTAGGAGGCGCTCAGTCGGCCTTCCACGTCTATCGCGTTGGTTCGGTTCACACTTCCAAGAGAGGGCTGACGATAGCCTTCTCCATCGACAACTGAAACCGCATAGCTGACAATATGATTGAGGAAATTACCATATACATGAATACCCCAATCCGCGGACGTGCCGAATTTGGTGCGATCGATCAGCGTCTGCTCCACGTAGCGATAGCTATAGACCCCTTCCACGAACGGCACCCAGGGCAAATCGGCGGAACCGAGGCGGACATTGAAGCCATCGGCGTAGTGCGCCTGTAGATAGGCCTTCTTTATATAAAGTTGTGTGGTCTTGATCCCACCCGCCGTATTGGCGCCACCCGCTTCATTGGCGGTCGGTGAACTTGCTCCGCTCGGAGATGTGAGATTGTTGTCGAAGTTGAAGTCAGTGGTCAAATTAAAAGTATAAGTGTTGTTGAATTTATGATCAAATATCAAATAGAGGCGTTTGATATCGAAATCCGTGCCGCTTTGACCAGTCTTGCCTGCGCCATTTTTGTTGCTGATGTTAGTCGCGTCGGCGAACATCGTCGCCCCGACTTTGGTTTCGTTCCACCAGCCGGGCTTGGGCGCGGCTTTCTTGGTGGCGGTGTCCACCTGGGTCGGAATGGTCAGGATTTGTGACTGTTCTGCCTGCACTTGCGTCGAGGTGGCCTGCGCGGTGGATTGAGCCGCCTGGGCCTGGGATTGGGCGGCTTGCACCTGGGTCTGGGTCTGCTGCTGGGCCTGGGTCTGAGCATCTAGCCGCGCGGTCAGCGCCTGCAACTGCACCTTCAAATCCTGCACTTCCCCTTGAAGCTCCAGCGTCTCCTTTGATGGAGCGGCGATGTGCCCTTGGTGAATGGGCTTTGCCTCGACGTCAGCGCCGAACATGGCAATGACGCCCAATGCCGCCCCAGCGACCAGGGCGTTGCGCGTTCTCATTCTAGGGTTCCTTAACGACGGCGACCCTCCAGATGGCCACCCTTCCGTGGCCGGAGCATTTAGTCGGGTTGTGCGACAGTTTCGTGAAACGGGATTTTTGCCCCTTGGCTGGTGCGTCCTTAGCCAAGCGCCCGTTGCCTAATTGCCACGCGGTCATTAATGGCGCTGTCACGTTGGACACGCCACCGCCTGAATGTGGACGGTCGCAACACCCTGGAGGATTGATCCCTTGGCTCTGCCGCCCGTGCTTCGTGACCGTCTACGCCTGCCGGTGATCGCCTCGCCGCTGTTCATCGTTTCGGGTCCCGATCTGGTGATCGCCCAGTGCAAGGCCGGAGTTGTGGGCTCGTTCCCGTCCCTGAATGCCCGGCCTCTATCGCAACTGGACGAATGGCTGGCGCGAATCACCGAGGAACTCGCGGCCTGGGATAAGGCTAATCCGGACACGCCGGCGGCGCCGTATGCGGTCAATCAAATCGTCCACAAAACCAACAATCGCCTCGAGGACGACGTCGAGCTTTGCGCCAAATATAAGGTTCCGGTGGTCATCACCTCGCTTGGGGCACGCGAGGACGTCAACACCGCTGTCCATGGTTGGGGCGGCGTGATCCTGCACGACGTGATATCCAACTTCTTCGCTCGCAAGGCGATCGAAAAGGGGGCCGATGGTCTGATTCCGGTCGCGGCGGGCGCGGGTGGTCATGCTGGACGGCTGTCACCGTTCGCCATGGTTCAAGAACTAAGAGAGTGGTTCGACGGTCCCATCGCCCTGTCGGGTGCGATCGCCAATGGCGGCGCCATATTGGCGGCCCAGGCCATGGGTGCTGATTTGG
>JAYVYH010000331.1:0-12480 GCA_043784385.1 Caulobacteraceae bacterium
TATGTCGAGCGCGGAATATTTGCCGGCGCGCAGCAGGGCGGCCTGCTCGCTGGCCCAGGCGACGATGTCGGCTTCGTAATCGGTAGTCATGCGAACCTCGCGGCAAGCCAAAATCGTATCACCCCTCCAGGCGCGCGGACAGACCCTCAATATTGACGTGGCCAGTCCGCGGTCTTGATCACCATCAGCCTCGACGCGCCGATAGCGGCAGAAAATACTGAGGGGGAGCGGCCAGAAAGTTGCTCGCACCCGCGATCAGGTGCGGATGTTGAGCACCCGTCGGCGCGGCAAATGGTCGGCGTCGCTCGCCCAGCGGTCGGTGGCGGCCAGGGCGTAGATACGGCGCGCCAGCAGGGTCGGGACGTCGGCCTCGACGCTGCGCTCGAAATCGTGGCCCTCGGCGTCGAAGCCGGCCTGGGCGGATTCCATCAGATGCCGGTCCTGTTCGAAGATCGGCTGCGGGTCGCTGTTCCAGAGGATCGCGGGCTCGGCGCCGGCGGCGGGACCGGTGGACAGCAGCCACTCCTGGCGACAGGTCGCGGGCCCGGTTGGGACCATGTGCATGACGATCCGCATCGCGCCTTGCGGTCCGCCGTTGAACGAGACGGTGACGCGGTCGGGCAGTTCGTATTCCAGCGCGACGAACACATGGGCCGGAACGGGGTCGCCAGCCGAGGCGGCCGGCGGCTGGAACACGACGAGGCCGCGATCGGTGCGGCGCACCTCGATCGCCTGATCGCGAAAGCCCATCGCCTGGTTGATGAAGAACATGCCGTGAGTATGGGCGTGGGCGAACACCGGATGGCACCAGTCGAGATTGTTCTCGATCACCGCCAGCGCCTGGCATTTCAGCGTCAGGGCGCCCTGCAACCAGTCGAAGCGGTTGAAATCGGCGATCGCGGGCGGCGCGCCGGCGGGCGGATGCTGACCCATCCAGACCCAGACATAGCCATTGGACTCGGCGCAGGCGAAACCGCGCACGCCGACGCCCTTGGCGATATCCTGGCCCGTGACCAGCGAGGGAATGTGGACGCAGCGCCCGTCGCCGCCATAGCGCCAGCCATGGTAGGGACATGCCAGCGCGCCCTCCTTGACCTCGCCCAGGTGCAGTTCGACCCCGCGATGGGCGCAGCGGTTTTGCACGGCGCGGGGCCGACCCTGGGCGTCGCGGAACAGGGCGATGCGCCAGTCCAGCACCTCGGCCGCGACCGGCTTGTCCGACAGCCGCTGAGAGGCGATCGCCGCATACCAGTGCTCGCGCGGATAGCCCGTGGCGACTAGGCCGGCGGCGCCAGCTCCGATTTCGACCTGGGACATGGCGCCCCTCCCTGCTGTGTCCGGTCTAGGACACCATCGCCGACGCGGTCATGAACGCGTCGGTCCTATATAGCGGTCCATTTCATATGGCGCAGGTCGGTCAGGAGGTCCGGCCCAGTGGATGTCCAGCCCAGGGCCTGACGCGTCAGAGTGCTTGAGGCGGCGAGATCAAGGGCGGCCAGTCCGGCCAGTGCTCCGAAATAGTCCGCGGCCTCCCCAAGGGGGATCGATTCGACCGGCAGGTTCAGTCCGGCCCCGATCACCTCGGCGATGTCGCGCATCGGCACGCCTTCCTCGCCGACCGCGTGGTAGCGCGCGCCCGCCTTGCCCTGCTCGAGCGCCAGGCGAAACAGCCGAACGGCGTCGGATACGTGGACGGCGGGCAGCCGGTTTCCACCATCGCCGATATAGGCCACCCGGCCTTTTTCCCGCGCCAGCCGGATGTGCTGGCCGATCCGCCCTTGATGGCGCGTGTCGTGCACTTGAGGCAGGCGCATCACCATGACGCGGACACCCCTTGCGGACATGGCGTCGGCCGCTTCCTCGGTGGCCGCGCGCGCGAATTTCCCTGAGCTGGCGTAGGCGTCGGTCTCCACAACGGGGCCGTCTCCAGTCGATCGTTCGACCAGACCCGTGCCCGAGGTGACAACCAGTGGCCGCTCCGAGCCGACCAGCACCTCGCCAAGCGCCTCGATCACCTTGCGATCTTCTTCGCTGTGCTGCTTGAGGCGGGCGAAGTCGTGGTTGAAGGCCGCATGGATCACGGCGTCGGCGCCCCGCGCTCCGGCGCGAAGGCGGTCCAGGTCATTCACGTCGCCAGAAAAGGCCTCCGCCCTGGCGCGGGTGAGCTTTTCCGCGCTCTCTTCCGAGCGACAAAGCCCGACGACCTGGTGACCCATCCGGAGAAGCTCGGGGACGAGGTAGGAGCCGATGAAGCCGGTGGCTCCGGTCATAAATACTCGCATCGTTCGCCCCTGGCGTGATAAGCGGAATCGTCGTCCGTTTAAATACGGAATGTGGTTCCGCTTATCAAGCGGGATCGATTGATGGGAGAAGTGGGTGACGGATGCGCGATAGGACAGGGGCGGAATCGGCCGTGCCGTTGCGAGCCGACGCCCGGCGCAACCACGACGCCTTGGTCTTGGCGGCTGCAAGCGTGTTCGCCGCCGTTGGCGTCGATGCGCCGATCAAGCACATCGCCGACCACGCTGGCGTCGGTGTTGGAACGGTCTATCGGCGCTTTCCCAGACGCTCCGATCTGATCGTCGCGGTCTTCCGCTACGAGGTCGATAGCTGCGCGGAAGCGGCGGACGCCCTGGCGGCGCGGTTTCCACCCTTTGAGGCGCTCACCCGTTGGATTGATCGCCTCCTCGATCTGATCATCACCAAGCGTGGCCTGGCGGCGGCGCTACAGTCCGACGCGCCGGCCTACGCCGCGTTGCGCGCCGACTTCGAAGCGCGTCTCGCGCCATCGCTGAAGGGCTTGATGGACGCGGCCGGCGGAGAGGTCCGCGCGGACATTTCGGCCACGGAACTATGGCGCGCGGTGGCTCTGCTGTGCGCGCCCGCCACGGCCGGCGATTTTGAGCAAACCCGTAGGATGGTGGCGCTGCTCGTCAACGGCCTTAGGGTGGGCAGCGGCAGTCATTGACAAATTGCAATATTCGAAATGTGTCCTCGACGTTCTCCAAACCCCAGCATCGCGCAAAGGTAATCTCCGCAAAACATGCGGAGATAAAGTAGCCAAATCTCCGCAAAGAATTGGTGTCGCGCCAGGGCGCCATCGCCGACGGCCAGAGCGGACTTTGAGAATCCCCGACTTGCGGCGATGATGGCGACGCCATGCACGCCCTGATCGAACAGCACCGCGAGGACATCGCCAAGTTATGCCGCCGCTTCGGCGTGCGGCGGCTGGAGGTGTTCGGCTCTGCGGCGCGGGGTTCGGACTTCGACCCCGCCACAAGCGATGCGGATTTTCTGGTGTCGTTCCAGAACGATTCCACGCGCGCCTGCTTCTCGCGATTTTTTGACCTCACCGAGGCTTTGGAACGCCTGCTTGGACGCCCGGTCGATCTCGTAAGCCCCGATGCGTTGACCAATCCTTACGTTGTGGCGAGCGTGGATCGCGCGCGCGAGGTGATTTATGGGGCGTGATCCCAGCGCCTATCTCTGGGAGATTCAGCAAGCGGCCAAGGCCATCCTGGATTTCACCGCCGGATTGGACTTTCCTGGCTACATGGCGTCCG
The DNA here is from genome assembly GCA_043784385.1 of Caulobacteraceae bacterium. Lineage (GTDB taxonomy): Bacteria > Pseudomonadota > Alphaproteobacteria > Caulobacterales > Caulobacteraceae > Acaudatibacter. The sequence continues at coordinate 3,564 of JAYVYH010000331.1, forward strand.
ACATCGTCCGCGCCCCTGGCCGGCCGCGTTCCCGAGAGCCGCGCTATCATCGGATTTCGCAATCGTGTGATCCATCGCTATTCGGGGATCGACCATGCCGAGGTCTGGGCGATCACCAAAGCCTCGCTGCCTAAACTCGAGGTGGTTGTGACAGCGCTGCTGGATGAACCGGGGCCACCCTGAACGCGTCCGGGGGCACGACCCTCAACCCCGCCAGCGAGCCAGTCATGTCACGCAGGGGCGGACGAGGCGGTTCACAAGGGATGGGGATCAATTGGCCACGTTGTCATGGGGCTGTGCATGGCGGCCTTGAGTCTAGGCCGGGTCAGAGGGACGGAGCCAATGGCGGCGGCAGGCCACCATGATCTTCGGGTGTTGACTCTGAGGTGACCTTCGGAGGCACGCTTTGCGATTGAAAACCAGGGCACCGCCGCGGGGTTGGTTTAACTGCGGCAGGACCGAGAGGAGCTTAGACGCCTGCAAATGGTCGATCTGTAAGAACTGATTATCAAATATCGCCGGTATCGCCCTCAAAAATTCGTACGATCGATGTCATCCGATCGACTATTCGATCGATGATTTTACGCCGCTCCAATATCCTCGGCTTGACAGTGAGTGCCTCAACCACGTCTTCCCGCTGTGGTGTCTGGCCCGTGAAATTGTAGAGCTCGATAAGGTGATCGAGTTGAGCGCGGCCGATACCTTCTGACACGCAGAGGGCAGTCAAAGCGTCTTCACGCTCGGCATCCCAGTACGTCCGAAATGCTGCCTGGACATCACCTCCCCGGCCGATCTGGGGCATATTCCGTTCTATAAATTTTTCGATCAGATCACGTTTGCTGCGAAGCGAGGGCTCGGCCGAAACGATATCGAGCACGTCCGCGATACGTTTCTCTCGGTCTGCCGCTTGCTGGGGTACTGCATTCACATCGTTCAGAAGCTGAAGGATGTAAGCGACGTTAATTTTGTCCTGCCGGATCAGCTCCAGCTCGAAGTCGATGTCATTAATAATCGACGCTGCCTGACCCTCATCCTGCTTGCGCGCTTGGTCATGAATATCAAGATACTTGCTTTTGAAATCGTCGAACTTCTGGGTATCCATCGCGAGATCACCCCAGCTAAACTGGGCAAAGACCGATAGGACATTTTTGATCCGAGCAAGCTGGCGGAACGCGCGAACGAACTTCAGACGCTCATTTTCGTCCGCGAGCGCGTCAACGGCGTCAACCGTTGGCGTGATAGCCAGCAGCACTGCGACAGCATCGTTGAACTTCGTGACCTGCTCCTCGTAAGGCGCGATGAGGATCGTTTCGTTGGCATCCTTGTCCGCAAACAAGGCGACGGCCTCGTCGGTCGCCGTCTTTAAGTTCCGGAAAGCGACAATGTTGCCCTGCGACTTGACCTCATTGAGAATGCGGTTGGTACGTGAATAAGCTTGAATCAAACCATGATATTTGAGGTTCTTATCGACGTAGAGGGTATTGACCTTCTTCGCATCGAAGCCCGTCAAAAACATCGCAACGACTAGAAGGATATCGACGCGATCCTTTTCATTGAAGCTCTCGTGCTCGCGTTCCTTGATGCGTTTTCCAATGTCTCTGTAGTAGTTGTAAAAACTCTGGCCATCGCGGGTCGTGAAGCTTGTGCCGAACATCGCGTTGTAGTCGGCGATGTAGCTCTCCAACTTCTCACGGGTGTGGCGGTGGGTCGGCACGTCGGTGGCGATGTCGAATTCAGGTTCGGCGATCAGTCCGTTCGCGTCCTTATCATCTTCGTTTGCGGCGAAGGTAAAAATAGTCGCCACCCGTAAGTCGTGGATTCCCGCGTCGCGCTTGGCGCGAAAAAACTCATAATATTGGGTCAAGGCATCGACACTGCCGACGGCCAGGATGGCGGTGAAATCGCGCTCATGCGTTTTGCGACCATGATTGGCGATGATCCAATCGACCACCCCTTCGATGCGGTCGGGGCTCTCGAAGAACTCCTTGGTGTCGATGCCGGCGACTTTTTCGTCGATTAGGCTCCCGTCTCGCCGACGTAGCTTGCCCCAATACTCGACGGAAAATCGCAGGACGTTCTCATCCCGGATCGCGTCGGTGATGACATAGCGGTGCAGGCATTCGCCAAAAAGATCTTTGGTCGTTCGAGCAATGGCTTCGCTGCGGTTGGCATTGATCTCCAGGATCGGCGTGCCAGTGAACCCGAACATCTGGTAGTTGGTGAAAAAACCCGTGATCCGTTTGTGCGTCTCGCCGAATTGCGAGCGGTGGCATTCGTCGAAGATGAACACGATCCGCCGTCCGCGCAGCGGCTCCATCCGCTCCAGAAACTGCGCCTTCGATATCGCCACATTGAGCTTCTGGATGGTCGTTACGATCAGCGGTGTGTTGTCGTCAGTGAACTGGCGTACCAACGTGTTGGTGTTGTGCGTTCCATCAACGCTGCCCTCGCTATAGGCGTTGAATTCGCGGGTCGTTTGGTAATCGAGGTCAGCTCGATCGACGACGAACACTACCTTGTCCACGTCGGGCATTTCGGTCAGAATTTGCGACGCTTTAAAGCTCGTCAACGTTTTGCCGGACCCGGTTGTGTGCCAGACGTAACCTCCTCTGGTACTGTTTTTCACGCGATCGATAAGCGCCTCGACCGCATAGAACTGGTAAGGGCGCAGCACCATGAGCTGTTTGTCGCCCTCATGCAGTACGGTGTACTTGGCGATCATCTTCGACAGATGGCATTTGTCGAGGAAGGCGTCGGCAAAGTCGCTGAGCTGGTTGAGCGGCACATTATCCACTCCGCTCCAGGTGAATGTCTGCTTGAAACTCTGCTTGCGGTTGTTGGCGTAATAACGCGTGTTGACACCATTCGAGATCACGAACAGCTGGATGTATTGAAATAGACCTCGACCGGCCGCGTAGCTGTGCCTGTGGTAGCGGTTAACCTGATTGAACGCCTCTTTCAGTTCCAGCCCGCGCCGCTTCAATTCGATCTGGATGAGCGGCAGACCGTTGACCAGTAACGTCACGTCGTAACGGTTCTTGAACACGCCATGTTGGGCGATTTGCTGCGTGACCTGATAACGGTTCTGGCACCATTCGCGGGTGTTCATGAATTCAATATAGCAAGTACTGCCGTCCTCGCGGATAAGGCCGAACCGGTCGCGCAGTGTTTTGGCGCGGTCGAACACATTACCCTTGTCGAGATGGTTGAGCACCCGCGCGAATTCGGAATTTGTCAGCATCACCCCGTTCAAACGGGAAGCATTATGGGCTTCGAGCTGCACCTTGAGGTTGGCGATCAGCGCCGGCTCGTCGGCCAAAGCTACGCGGTCCCACCCTCGCGCCGCTAGGCGGTCGATGAGGCTGTCCTCAAGCTGTGCCTCAGTCTGTGTCGCCATCGCCGCCCCCGTCGCTGTGCTGGGCGTCGATGTAGGCCTCTAACTCGAATAGATAGTCCTCGTAATAAAGACGATAGAGGGCATCGCTGTAAAGCAGCTTGCCGTCCAGAGGGTATTGCCGGTCCAACTCCTCGTTGAACGCGGGGTTGTCGTCATACTGTGTGTTCGGGATTCCGCCCGGTAGCAGCTCGGGTGCCGCTGCATCGTCGTCAGCGGGGTCCGTTGGTAACGGCGGTGCGGTTCGGCTGAAGAACGATTGCAGCATGTAGAAGGTGACGGCATCGGTCATTTGAAGGCATAGCCGCGCAAAATTGGCGTCGCTTTCCACGATCTTGGGCACAGCTTTGCCATGCGAGATGTCACCGCGCGCATTGCGGAGCGCACCAAGGGAATGCGCCAGGCCACCCACGCGGTTGACGAAATTATCCTCAATCACGTCGTCATTGGCGCGGAGCAATCGCGCTGCCAACTTAACAAGCGGCTCGACGTCTTTCTTATCGAGATCGCCGTGGACGACGCTCGTATCCAGCCCAAGAATTATTGTCTTGGCGATACCCTCCAATAGCGCCTTGCATGTTTCTATACAGATATCGGGATGAGCGGCCATGTTGCGGCGCGCTTTGCCAAACAAGGGTAGGTAATATGCGCAATCGGGGAATTGCGCTTGGTTCGCCTTGATCAATTTCGATGACCGCTGCACTTTGGGGCCTTAAACGAACATCTGCTGCAACAGGCCTTTTTTTAGGGTCTGCATCGCGTCAATCTTGGCAGCCAACGCGGTGACTTTGTCGTCTAGCGCGCTTAGGAGATCGGCGATTTTGCGTTGTTCGTCGGGGTGCGGAAGTCGGACAACCAGTTTGGAAAGATTGGGTTTTGATATGCCAAGCACCGAAATGCCCTGCGCGATCCGCATGATTTGGTTTCGCAGTGCCCAAGTTTGGAAAAGATAGCCGGAAAACCCCAACGCAAGCGTGCCCGCTCTAGGCCGGGCCAAGTGCGTATGCAGGCCAGCAATAAGCGATCGAGGCTTTGTTTCGATAATTTCGAGTGACTTCCCGATATCGGCGTAATCCTCTGAGGCATCAGCGATCACGACATCGCCCGGCAAACAGAATTGCTCAGGGCGAATCGGTTGGGTGAGGGCCTCCGGCTTCACGAACGGAGCCGATTGTTCGCTCTGCTTGAAACGCGCTGGGAATTTTCCGTGGATGTCGCCGTAGTGAATGTTCTGAATAGAACCCGGCTCGTCGGTTAGCATTTCGCGCGACAGGCTATTGGTGCTGATCCAATCGAATATCGAGTCAACGCGGCACTCCTTCCAATCCGGAAAGGGGAGGCCGTCGTCGCGTCTGAAGCGGAGAGTTTGCGCGAAGACGCGCTGCATCAGCCCCGTTTTATACCGATCCAGCGCCGCGCGCCGCCGCCGTAGCAACCCGATCCGGGCGTCCACCGCGCCCAGATACGCGGCAATCCTTTGTTGCTCGGTTAGGGATGGGGCCGTGCAAACCGCCACGGCATCAAGCGACTCCTGTCCGATGTTGTAGCGGGTGCTACCACCGCTGCGGCTGGTCATGTCCTTGCGAACTGCCGCAGTTTTCAACAATGCGTCGAAATAATGGGGTTCGATGGCCTGTTTCGGACGTCCACGGATAACGAAACCGCCAAAGGTGGCCGGTTGCTGATCGACATAGATGTTTGATTGCCCGACATCTTCGCGCGTCTCCGAACTGCGCTGAAACAGCACGTCTCCGTAGACGACCTCGTTCTTTGCAAACTCTTTGTCAGATATCTCGACTGTTCCGATTATGGCGTCGTGGGTGATCGGGGCATCAGCGATCACATCCATAACGTTGATAAATTTTCGACCGCTGCCGTACATCGACTTGTCAGCGTTAACGCCGTTCTTGAATGTAAAGAAATCGCCAAGTCTACCACTTTGCCAATCGCCCACGAAACCAGGAAACCGTAGTTTCGGAGTCACAAGAGCAGCTCCAACCCAAGCTCCGCACAGTACGCCGAAAATCTGGCATCCACACCTGCCAGCTCAACATCGACCGCCTTCAACTCTGCTAACACGGCGTCTAGGTCTATCTCCTCTTCCACCTTGAACGTATCGACGTAACGTGGGATGTTGAGGTTATAATCGTTCTCGGCGATCTCGGCCATCGGCGCGACGCGGCTGTAACGGTCCTCGCCCGTTCGCGCGCGATAGGTTTCGACAATTTTCGCGATATCTTCGGGGCGCAGGATATTCTGATTTTTCACCTTCTCAAAGTGCGCGCTGGCATCGATGAAGAGGATATCGTCGGGGTTCTCTCGGCACTTCTTGAACACCAGCACACAGGTCGGAATGCTGGTGCCGTAAAAGATGTTGGCGGGCAGTCCAATGACGGCATCGAGATAGTTGCGCTCGGCGATCAGAATTCTGCGGATGTCTCCCTCGGCTCCGCCGCGAAACAGCACGCCGTGCGGCAGGATGACGGCCATCGTGCCATTGTCCGCCAGATAGTGGATCATGTGCAGCACGAAAGCGAAATCCGCCTTCGATGACGGGGCTAGGCGGCCATAGGTGCTGAACCGGTCATCGGTCGAAAAGTGCGGGTTTGCGCTCCAGTTCGCCGAGAATGGCGGGTTAGCGACGACGGCTTCGAATTTTCCGTCGTGCTGCGGGCGTTCGAGCGTATCCTCCTGCTTCAGGTTGAACTTGCGATAATGCACGCCATGCAGGATCATATTCATCCGCGCGAGGTTGTAAGTCGTGCGGTTGAGCTCTTGTCCGTAGAAGCCACCAACATTCCGTAAGCCCACTTCGCGCGCTACGCGGAGCAACAGCGAACCCGAACCGCACGTCGGGTCGTAAACGCTCTGCAGGCGTGCCTTTCCCGTGGTTACGATCCGGGCCAGAATCGTTGATACCTGCTGAGGGGTATAGAATTCGCCCGCCTTTTTGCCCGCGCCGCTCGCAAATTTGCCGATCAGATATTCATAGGCGTCACCCAGCAGATCGCTGTTCACGTCGTGCAGGTGGAAATCGAGTTTGTTAAGATGGGTCAGGATTTTGGCGACGAGATCGTTGCGATCGCTGACCGTCCTACCGAGCTTCGTCGAGCCCAGGTCCATATCCTCGAACAGGTGGTTGAAATCCTCCTCACTCTCGCTGCCCATGGTTGATTTCTGGATGTTTTCCAAAATGCGTGTGAGATCGTCGAGGATGAAATTATTGCCCTTGCGGCCGCCGCGCTCGGCGATCGCCGCGAACAGTTCCGATGGCTTCAGGAAATAGCCCAGCTCGTCGATCGCTTCCGACCGGACGGCTTCCATCATCTCGTCGCCGCCGGCAGCGCTTTCCTCAATCTCCGTGAAACGAACGCCATCAGGCTCTAGGATGCTGTCGGCGTAGATGTTAATCCGCTCGGACAGATATTTGTAGAAAATGAAACCCAAAATGTAGTCGCGGAACTCGTCGGCATCCATCTTGCCGCGGAGGTCGTTGGCGATGCCCCACAGGGCTTTTTCCAATTCCCTTTTTTGCGCTTCCGTCATTAGGCTATCCGTCCCCCCGCAATCGCCCTCTTAAGAGGGTGCTCTGACTTTTGCACGGGGATTTGAAGAACCTTGAGGCTCGCCAACGATATCGCAACCGCCAGCGGCGGACTGATGTCGGCAGCGACCCATCCGCGTTGGCCTGCCACCCGTGTCCAACGTCTGGCATTCCGCGCGCCCTCAATGTCTGCTTATGGCACAATCTTATAACGCCTCAGATACCGATCCGAGACCGCACGCGGCTGGACGAAACGCGACAATTACGCATTTTACAAACTCAGACTACAAACTCAGAGCCGCGTGGCGGCAGCGACCACCGTGCGCGCGACGACGGTCGCCCGCAATTTCGCGCATTATCGAGACGAGGCGATCCCCATGAAGGTCATCATTGTCAACAGTCATGATCGGGTTGTCGGCGGCTATCTGTCGGCCAGCGAATTGGAGCACTACGAAAGGCTCAAGGCGCGCGAGCAGCAGGTCCTCCTGGTCGGCGCGCTGAGTGACGACATTGTCGCGGACATCGAAGCCGCGCAATACGGTGCTGGAGCCGAACAGGGAGACTGACGGGTTCATCGTCTTTGCGGTCCGTGGGAAAATCGGGCGATCGAGCCGTATTGACCGATAAATATTGACAAAATGCAATTTTTGCGATATTTTCGCCTTATCCCAAAACCCACTCAGACAAGGTTCACCCATGTCCAATCCGTCCGACTCCCCCGCTCCCGCCCGCCACGCCAACGGCCGCTTCGGTCCCGGCAACCCCGGCCGCCGGGCCGGGGCGCGCGGCCGGGCGTCGCATCGCGTGGTGATGGCCATCCTGCAGGATTTCGAATTGAACAAGACCAAGGTTCTCGAAACGCTGCGCCACACCTATCCGCCGGCCTATTTCGCCGTACTGAACCGGATGCTCGATCGCGAACTCAAGGTCGAGGCGCCGAGCTTCGACGACTATTCCGACGCCGAACTCGCCACGATGGTCCGTGAGGCTCGGTTCGCCCTGAACGGATCGGCGCCCCCGCGCGTCGCCCTGCTCGAACTCGAAGGCGCCCTGCTGAACCAGACCAGCCTCGATCCGGCCGACGCCGCAGACCGCAATTAACGGTCGATTTACGGTGATTGGCCTCCCGCCCGCCACGCCGATGGCCGCTTCGGTCCCGGCGCCAATGGCCGCCGCCCCGCCACTGAACGCCTCCCACGCGCCTGATACGTCGGCGGCGGCGATATCATGAAAATATCCAATAATTTCAATAGACTGACCACGAATGGAGGCCGATCTTGCGCCTCCGGATCGCCCAAAAGCGCCCCTCAAGCGCCCAGCTGACTCCCACCCAGCGCCCACAAAACGCCCCGACGCCGCCCCTGAAGCGCCCGGCCATCTCCCGTGGGTCTCCCCACGGTCGCCCGACTGACTCCCTGGAATGCGCCGGGGGTGACGCCGCCCGTTCTGGCCTCTCGCGCCGCCTTTCGCTATAGAGCCGCCGATGACCCTGACCCTCTATGACACCATGGCCCGCGCCAAGCGGCCCTTCGTTCCCGTGAATCCGGACCGGGTGACGATGTATGTCTGCGGCCCGACGGTCTACAACTTCGCTCATATCGGCAACGCGCGGCCGGTGGTGGTGTTCGACGTGGTGTTCCGCCTGCTGCGCCATCTGTATGGCCAAGACCACGTGCTCTATGCCGCCAACGTCACCGACGTCGACGACAAGATCAACCGCAAGGCCGCCGACGAGGGCGTGCCGATCGGCGTGATCACCGACCGCTATCTCGCCGCCTACAACGCCGACATGGCCGTGCTCGGCGCGCTGCGCCCGACCTTCCAGCCCCGGGCCACCCAGACCATGGACGCGATCGTCGCCATGGTCGGCCGGCTGGTGGCGAGCAAGGCGGCCTATGCCGTCGATGGCCATGTGTTGTTCAACACCCAGGCCTACGGCGCCTATGGCCAGCTTTCGGGGCGCTCGCTGGACGACATGA
>JAYVYH010000332.1:0-8550 GCA_043784385.1 Caulobacteraceae bacterium
GGGGCCAGACAAAGAAGACGCCGCCCATCCGGGCTTGCTGGTGCGGCTTCCGGATCGACGGACCCTGAACTTCCGTTGCCGGGGCTCTGGCGCCCCGACAGTGTTGTTGGAAAGCGGATATGCGGCTTCATCCCTGGCCTGGTTCAAGGTCCAAGCCTTACTCGCTCCAAAGTATCGGGTATGCGCCTATGATCGGGCGGGCTATGGCTTCAGCGACCCCGGACCGGAGCCGCGTGACGGAGCCACGATCGCCCGCGATCTCGACTACGGTTTAAGAGCGGCGGGCCTTGAAGGACCGTTCATCGTCGTGGGTCACTCTGCCGGCGGCCTCTATATTCGTTTATTCACGGACCGTCGGTGGCGCGATGTCGCTGGGATGGTTCTGGTTGATCCGTCGGTAGAATATCAGGACATTCGCTTCGCCGCCGTGTTCGGCCCCGGCGCCGGGGGGGTATCGGCCCTGCGAGATCAAGCCGCGCGCTGCCTGGAAGCCGCGCGACATGGGCGCCTCCAACCTCCGTCTTCGGATCCCGACCTGATCAATTGCCTGCCACGTCCCCGAACGTCCGACACCGCGGCGGTGAGCCAGAGGCGACTCGCCGAAGCGTTACGGCCCACCACATGGATCACGCGAATTTCGGAACTCGATACGCTCTGGACACGGACTTCTGATGAAATCGCCTCCGGCAGAAAGGCCTATGGCTCCCTACCGCTGATCGTCCTGACCGCGGATGGGACCTATAGTGGCGCACCAGACGGTATCCGTCCGGCGTTGCTACGGTTTTGGATCACGCTTCATCAAGACCTCGCGGCCCGATCAAGCCGCGGCCAGGAAAGGCTTGTTGAGGGCTCTTCTCACCTGATGATGCTAGATCGTCCTGACGCCATCGCAACAGCTGTGGAGGAAGAGGTTACACAAACGGTTCGACACGCCCCTTGCATCCAGAGCGGCAAGCCGCACGAAACGTCTAGTAAGCCGCTGGGTGAAACGCGAAAATAAGTACTGTCCGGAGCAGGATTTTGATGTCACCAAGGAAGGACCAGCTTCGAATATATTCGAGGTCTTTGTCGACCCGCGCCGCCATGTCCCTGACCTCGGCGGTTTGCCCCCGCAAACCCGACACCTGAGCCAATCCGGTAAGCCCCGGCTTTGTTTTGAACCGTGAATCATAGTCCACAACGATGCGACCATAGTATTCATCATGGAAAACCGCATGGGGGCGCGGCCCAACCAGCGACATTTCACCCTTCAACACGTTTAGCAATTGTGGCAGTTCGTCGATGCTCGTGCGGCGCAGAAACAGCCCCACTCTTGTAATGCGGTCATCATCGCGTTGGGCCTGGACGACGTCAGAGCCGTCCTCGCGGACCCGCATCGTCCGGAATTTGTAGATAACAAAATGACCGCCGAGAAAGCCGCTGCGCCGCTGCTGGAAGAGAGGCGACCCAGGGCTCTCGACGACGATAGCTAACGCGACAAGCAAAAGTAAAGGCGAGAGACACAGGATTCCAAGGCCAGAACCGACGATATCGAGCCATCGCTTCGATTGCGATCTGGCTAAACGTCTGGCGCCGGCTTCAAGGCGATCAACTTCACCAAGCCGTTCTTCTAAGTAGATGTCTCTTGGCACGGTCAGAACGCCATTTTTCTTGGACTCATCGACCGCTACTCCACGCACTACGATTGAATGACGATCCAGGCCTTTGATACCGATCTTGAAAAAGCGCTCTGACAGAGCGCCAATACCAAGTTAACGTACCATCGAAGTCCGCGCCCGACCCGTCAATGTCTATCTCAGATGCGCCGCCAATCAAACCCCGGCGAACCGACCGGCACCGAGAACGGCCTACATGCGCGGCGCCGAGGCGCCATATCTTGCTGCCAGCATCAGCCCATTTTTACCAGCCGGAGGCGAATTTGGATCAATCCGGGGCGCCCCTCATTTTTCGACCTTTTATCGCCAACCCAAGCGAAATTCCGTCAGTCTCCACGCACTGCAACGTCACCTAACGCCTTTTTTTCTGGGATGGGAACCGATCGAGTCGTTTCGATGTGAGCTAAATATATGAATTTGATGTTTTTTCTTCCTCCCATTGAAATTTGAGCGATTCGCGCAAAGCTTCAGACACCACGCTCCCGCAAAGCAACGGCTCTCTGCGTGCCAATCAGCACCGCTCTGAGTTTCGCCGGGACCGCGCGGATCAAGGCCGGAATCAAATCAGACATGGCGGCCACACCGGAGGCCGGGTCAGCGCCCAGGACGGAGAACCGCGCCAATAGGCCATCCGACACTTCTCCACGCATCGCAGTCTGGAGACGATCAAGCTGCTGCTCCTTTCGATCCAGAGGCAAATATTCGCCCAAGCGGGACCAATAGACGATCGCTTCCCTACGCCCCGGGGCATCGGCCACCAGCCGTCTCGACGGGATTGAAACACCAGCCCCGAGGTCCAGATTGATCGGCGCGCTGTGCGATATGGCGAACCCGAACGCGGGATAGCAAATTTCCGGTCGGTGCAACTGGAGGTCGTCGCTCTGGGTGTCGCCGTAGGCCATAAGCATCATCACTTCGGGTCCCGGCGATCCGCGAGTGTAGACGCGACCCACGGTCTCTCCATACAGTTTTGATACTAGGCTGCCCTCGATCTTGGGCGCGACGAGATCCGAAACATCCTGGGAAGTCCAGCCCGAGAAGGCCCTGGGAACGATCCGCTGTAATGTGTTGTCGCGCTCCATAAGCACAACTCGCCGACGTGGCACCAACGCGTAGGCCGCTCCCGCGCCAGCCAGGCAGGCTGCCCCGATCATAAAGTCGCGGCGCGAACTCATGACGCCTTTCCCAGCCGTGACTGTCCGTAGCCAATCAACCGATCCAGCCCAAAAACACACAACAGCGCGCTCGTAAAAAGCAACATTCCGGCCGTGAAATGAAGATATCCCTGGGCGACATCGTTACCAAAGAAATAAGTCAGCAAAATCAAAACCATGATTCTGATAATGTTGGCCATGATCGCAATAGGAATCACAAAAGACACAAGAATCAAGGCGTAAACCCAAGATGACCCACGGATTAAATATATATATAATAGACTTACTGCTATAAGACCCACAATGGAGTTCATGCCGGAACAGGCATCTTCGACGAGCAGTTGGTATTGAGACACGAAGATCGTTACACCTTCCCTCGCTACGGGAATGCCAAATGCATGCAGCCATTCCGTCGCCGCGAGCGATACGAATTGCTTCAGGGGGCCTGTCAAATCAGCCAGAACGGAGCTCGGCACGGGTATGACAAACGCCAGATATAGAAGCGGAAACCAATGGGTGAAAAGGACTTTGGCTCCAACGCGCGCCTGCAGCACCGCCAATCCAACCCCATAAACCCCCGCAGTCTCCAGCGTTATGAAGTCATAGGCACGGCCGAAGACGTAAGATGTGAGGGCCGAGGCGACCAATATCGCAGTCAGCCAAAGACCTCCGGGTCTGCCATCGCTTCGAAGTTCCGGGACGCGGCGCCAGAGAAGCCATAGCCCTGTCACCAGTACAATGGGGCCATAGGCTCCAAATTCCTTCGACCAACTCTGATCGGCGAGGGCGAAAATGGTTGGTAAGGCCAGCGCCAAAAACCCGACGCAGAGACAAACCTGTCCGGGGGTGACCTTGCCAAGACGAAAGCCACCTTCCGCCATAGCCGCCGTCATATCAAATCACGCGCCATTTAATACTGAACCCACCGGCAAACAGCCGTCGGATCGCAACTCTCCCGCTAGGGTCTTCATGTCCTTCACGAAGGTTTTATCCCTCGCCGTCACGATCAGGGCATATCCCACCACACTCCCAATTCGACGCGCGTCCGTTGAGGTATTGGCTGGCGGCGTATCGACAATGGTAACGTCATATTCCCGCAGGCAGTAATTCATCAGGGCCTTGAAGCGTTCACCACTGAGCAACTCCTGGGTATTAGTTACGGCCCCGCCCGCGTAGAGAAGTGAAAGGTTCGGCAGAACATCGGGATCAATGTTCGCCGCAAAGGGACCGTCCAGAGACTGGAGGCACTCAGTCAGGCCCGTACCGTTGGACCGCCGGATCATGCGATCCAAAGCAGGACTACGCAAATCGCCATCGATCAACAGGGTCTTCACACCGATCTGCGAGAGCGACACCGCAAGATTGGCCGCGACGAAGGAGCATCCGACATCGACGTTCGGCGCGCATATCGCCAAGGCGCGACGACCTAGGTTGATATGTTGCGCCATGAGATGGGTGCGAAGAGCGCGAATGGCATCCGCCTGCGCGCAGCTGGAGTCCGTGACCATTACCAAGGATGGCGCAAAGCCGAAGATCCGTGCGGCCTCCTCGGGCGGAACCAGCGCCGCGGCAGTCGGGGTCTCAAGCCGCTGGAGGTCGTCAAGTGTCAGGGTTTCACTCATACGCGGACCGTTCCTCGATTTGATGGCCACCATGCCCAGAGACGCGACCAAACGCGCGCGAACGAATTTTGCTGGCCCTGAGCGCTCGGCCAGGGAACGACACAAATCAGCGGAATATCGTCACCAATATCCAAATCCTCCGTTGTACGGACCCGACGTCCGAGCAGTTCCAGGAGCAAACTTACCAAGACACCGACGCCGAGACCAAGAATAATGCCACCAGGAGCGATCAGAAGATAGTTGGGGAATGTTGGATCGCTTGGGGTCAAGGCATTACCGAGTGATGTAACGCCGGCATCGCCCGAATTAGCCTGCTCTCGGAAGTGACTAACCTTCTCAGACGTCGCCTTGTATTCAGCCTGCCGCAAAAGCACGTCCTGATGAAGCTGATTCAACCTGCCGATCTGCTCGCTGTGGGCAATGACTTTTTGCTGCTGAGCCGCGACCGATTTCTCCAGGACTTTCGCGCCGCCCTCTAACGCCCGTGTCGCGGCGGCTTGCGCATTGGCCCTGTCCCTAGCGACCAGGGTCGCGAGAGCCGCTTGTTTGGTCCTGAGCTCGACAACCTCCGGATTATTGGGGCCCAGGGTCTTGGTCGCCGAGGCCAATGACGCCTCGACAGTGGCCAACTGGAAAGCCGAACTTGTGGATTGTTGATCGGGGGGGTTCGGCAGGAAAGCCGGCGCCGCCTGCTGACTCAGGGACTCAAGGTGAGCGCTTTCAACGTCGACACCCTTATCCTGCATCACGATGCCGTTGGCGCGCTCATAATCGGACTCGGCTTTCACGGCGACGTCAAGCGCCTGTTTGGCTTTGACCATCTGCTGCGTATACCAATTGACGTTCTGCATGGCGTCCTGGTGCGCGAGGTCCAGAGACGCCTCTATGTACGCTTTGCGGAGCTCGTCGGCGACAGCCTGCGCGCCCGCCGACGTCCCGGCGGCATAGGTGATCTCGATTATGTTCGTGCCGGGGATCAGATCGACCTTCGTTCCCTGAATGATCAGATCGGCCAGAAAGTGGCGAAAATCACGTTGATCATGGGCAGGCCGGTGCTGGTATTGAGCGATAAGATCAGGGTCCGAGAGCCAGCCTATCTTTTCGGCGACCCGGCCGGCCACGGTATAGTCCGTGATCAGCGACTCTTGCGTGGTGATGTAGAACCGCATCGAAGCGCCGGAGATTACCTGACCCGTATCGACGTCAGGCTTTACATCATTCAGCACCACACGAGCCACGGACTCCCAACGTGGCGGAAGCAGGGCGCAGACAATCAGCGCGCCAACCAGGCAACTCACCGTGGCGGCGCCGATAAGAACACGCCGAGACCAAAGTATAGTTAGGAATTGAATTATATTCACCGGCACCTCCTAGGAATCACGCCTCGCGCGGCGCCTTCAGCCTTTCGGCCGAACGACCGTCACCCTGCCTTCCACCAATTGGATCACAACAATCTGTCGGGAATCGGACCTTTAACGATCAGAGCATGATGGCGGCCACTAGAACAGGCGCTCGCCGATCACCACGGTGTCACCTGACATGACCTTGCTATCGATCTTAATATGCGCAGTTTTTTTGCCGTCACGGGTCACCGTGACGCTCTTGTCGCTACCGGAATCGGTCAATCCGCCGGCCCTTGAGATCGCCATTCGGTAGGTCATATCGCGCTTGAGGGGGAAGGCGCCGGGGGTCTTCACCTGTCCGGAGATGTAGAAGAGGGCCGCTTCGGGGACATAAACCTTGTCGCCGGGCGAGACGTAGGGATCATCCTGGCTACCGCCGATTGCCATGGCCTCAAGCGTGATCTGCCGATGCGCGCCGCCCTTTGGAACATACACCACATAATCGGCGCCGCCTTCCTTGACTCCCCCCGAGCGAGCCATGATTTCGGAAAGACGATAGTTGCGATCGACGGTCACCAGATCGGGGTGAACGATCGCCCCCATGACCGTCACATAGCGGCTCGCATAAGAGGTTACTTCGACCTTAACGATCGGATGGGCGAAATAGCCGCCTGCGTCGAGCGCCCTGGCAATGTCATCGCTCAGTTGAACAGCCGTTTTGTTTGCCGCGGCGATGGACCCGATGAACGGAACGCGGAAGGTGCCGTCGCCATCAATCCTGCCCTTCGTGGTAAAATCATTGCGACCCAGAACGCTGACTTCAATGACGTCGGCCGGTCCAAGGATATAGGGGGTTGGTAAGGCAGCCGTCCGCGCATCGGAAGGCGCGGGGGCGGCCAAAGAGGGCGGACCACCCATCACCATAGCCAAACTCACGAGACTAACCGCGATCACGCCGCCAAAAACTTGTTTGTGCATCGTTCCAGTATCTCCGATCAGACCGATTGACGCCCGCGCCCACGCTTGTCTGTCCGCATAGACCAAAATCCGGGAAGGCTACAAACCTTAATCTTCGCGGGCCCGTGCGCAACCTGTCTAGGTACTAAGAGAATCCGCAGACCAGAATCACACACCGCTTCGAGCTAACACCGAATCTCTGGGCCTGGAACCCGCCAGGAAAAAGGCCATTCCTCACCTATGGCTTCTTGGCCGCATCAGCGACCGGCTGACTGGCGCCTGCAGAGGCGGTGGCCGGTTTTGGGGGCGCATAGTCCTTATTGAACTTCACGTTAGGCGCCGCCTTCGACATCAGTTCCCTCATCGAACGCTGGACGGTTTCCTGGGTCCGTTGTCGAGCGATCAATTTCATTGCGTAGTCGAGCGCCGGATCACCAGTAAAAGGAATGACTTTGGTCTCTCGGATTTGATTGACAAGTAAACCGTTGCCACCAGGAATCACAAAGACTTCATTGGGCGGAAGCTTCATAATCTGATCTACAAGCCTCGGGTCCGCACCAACGGCATCCAACGATCCACCAGCTCTTTGATAGGGAATGCTATCCGTTTTGAGCACGGTCTCTACCTGATCCAAGGTCTTCAGGGGCTCCAGACTCCTCAGCACGGCTGGATCAGTGGGACGGGACATGCGAATCTGATCGACCAGGAAGACTTTGCGCTCGCTGAATATATCCGGGTGACCCGTGACGAATTCCTGCCCTTCCTGCTTGGTCGGCTGGGGAACCTGTCCGGCCACTTTTTGTTGAAGAGTCTGCACAAGCAGAGTATCATACACTCGCTCTTTTTGGATCGCGAAGTCAGGGGTTTTGTCCAGCCCCTGTTCCCGGGCGGCGTCGGCCAGAATTGTACGGCCGACGATATTGCCCAAAGCCGCCTGTTCGGCGCTCTTGCGCGCCTTGGGGTCGGAGATCGTTTCATCCCCCATTTCTGCTTGCAGATCTCGTAGCGTCACTTCGTGATCGCCCACCCGAGCAACAACTTGACCCGTCGGCGGCTTGGCGTCTCCCGCGCCGGGAAACTTACAACCCGCGAGGGCGACGGCGGCCGAAAAGACCACCACGGTCGCTCTAAACGATTTCATTATATTCCTGTCCTAATACGAACACGCCCGCCCCGGCGGCAGGCCATAACGCGGCGACGGGTCTGTCGTCAATTTTCAACCTGCCACCAACCAGCAGTGACTGTTCGGTATAGAACGATCCGGGCCTTTTCGCGGCTCAGGAATGACGCTATCTAAATCGGTAAGAGCTGTCGCAGGCCTGCAACACTCTGAGGATCAACAGGATGAACCATAAGGCTCTTGTTATCGCGGCTTTGGCCGTGGCGACCGCTGGCTTTGGCCCTGCTCTGGCCGACGTGGCTCCGGTGACGATGCAGCCGATTGCCAATCCGCCGGAAAGACGCATGAAATCCCACGGCCACATGGCCAAACATCACAAAAAAGCACCGGGCGAACCGGCTCCCGAAACGGCCTCGCGCTAGCGGCTCGGGGCTTTAAGCCGGAAACTATGGTGACCGTAGTTTCCGGCGAGCCTCCTATCAATCGCCGCCTAGGATGGAAAACTGGCGGACACCGTCGGGTGTCTCGCCGGTAGACAAAGCGCTCGTTATTTTTCTTTCTGCCAAACGGCCACGGCTTTCGCGCCGCGCGCAATCCTTTCGATAATTCGTCGAGGTGCGGTTCGCCCGGGCGTCAACTCACGTAGGCGCCACCATTGGCCTGGATCACCTGACCCTGGATGAACCGGGCTCCGGGGCC
>JAYVYH010000333.1:0-12094 GCA_043784385.1 Caulobacteraceae bacterium
GGATTGGCCCAATCGAGCGAGGCGGGGCGCTACGCCGGAACCCGCTGCTGACGCTGGATCAACGCCACGAGTTGCAAAGCTTGGCGCCGGTCGCGGCCAATCGGATCAGCATTCTCGCCATCAACGCCGAACTGGCGGCGATCTTTCTGCCCAGGGCTCGCCGGTGCGCCGAACGGACCGGCGCGACTTGGCCGTCAGACTTCGAAGCGGCCACCCGGAGGCATCTGTGGGAACGACTCGGGCTGTCGATCGGCTAGACCCGGGATGGCCGCGCCATACTCGGCCGCCGCGCATACTGGTCTCGACCCGCCCGTCGGGGACCAGCCACATCAGGGCCGCGCCCGCGTAAAGTAGATCCGAGGCGACCGGGCTGACGAACGCCAGGACGACGCCGGAGAGATAGATGACGGGCGATATCTTCCCCTAGGGAAGCAGCCGATCGCGCGCCGCAACGGCGAATCGCTGCCCTGGTGGCGAACGATCACCATCTGCATCACGTATCAGGCGGTCCCCGACATCAGCAGCGAGCCGCCGTAGGAACGGCCGCGAAAGCCCTCGGACCATTTGCAAACACCGGCTTGACGGCTATCTCTGCCTCCAGCCGCGCCGACAAGTGGACCGCTCCAGGAACCTCAGATGACCCAGACCTTCGACCTTTCCGGCCGCGCGGCCCTGATCACCGGCGCCTCGTCGGGTCTGGGGGCCAGGATGGCCAGGGTGCTGGCCGCCAGCGGCGCCAAGGTCGCTTTGGCCGCCCGGCGGGTGAACCGTCTCGCCGCGCTTGCCGCCGAGATCCAGACGGCGGGGGGCGAGGCCTTTCCCGTGGCTATGGACGTCACGGACGAGGCCTCGGTCATCGCCGGCTTCGACGCCGCCGAGGCGGCGCTCGGCCCGATCGACACCGTTTTTGCCAACGCCGGCATGAACAACCGCGCCCTGGCCGCCGAGATCACCACCGAGGCCTGGGACGGGGTGATGGCCATCAACGTCCGGGGCGTCTTCCTCACCGCCCGCGAAGGCGCGCGGCGGATGATGGCTGCTGGCTCGAAGGAGAGCGGACGCGGCCGGATCATCCTGGTCGCTTCCATCGGAGCGCTGAAAGTGCTGCCCGGCCTGACAGCCTACTGCACCTCCAAGGCCGCTGTGCTGATGATGGGCAAGTCGATGGCCCGCGAGTGGGCCAACCGGGGAATCAATGTGAACGTGATCTGCCCGGGCTACGTCGAGACCGAGCTCAACACCGACTGGTTCCACGAAGACGGCGGCAAGAAACAGGTGGCCGGCTTCCCCCGCCGGCGCCTGATGGAGGAAAGCGACCTCGACGCCATGGCCCTCTACCTAGCCTCCGACGCCGCGCGCGCCATCACCGGCTCCGTCTTCACCCTCGACGACGGCCAGACGCTTTAGCAGCCATCCTCGGCGATCATCCGCGCGGCCTTTTCCGCGATCACCATCGTGGGGGAATTGGTGTTGCCCGAGGTGATGCGGGGCATCACCGAGGCGTCGGCGACGCGTAGACGATCGACACCGCGCACTCGCAACCGCTCGTCGGTCACAGCCATGGGGTCGGAGGCCAGGCCCATCTTCGCCGTGCCGACAGGGTGGAAGATCGTCGTGCCGAGGGCTCGGGCGGCGGCCAGCAGGTCGTCGTCGGAGGTCGCGCCGGCGCCGGGCCTGTACTCCTCGGGCGAGAAGCGTTGCAGTGGCGGTTGGGCGACGATCCGGCGGACCAGGCGCAGGGAGTCCACTGCCACGCGCTCGTCTTCCGGCGTCGAGAGATAGTTCGGCTGGATGATCGGCGCAGCACCGGGGTCCACAGCCGCCGCGTGGATCGATCCCCGGCTGGTGGGGCGCAGGTTACAGACGCTGACCGTGATCGCGCCGAAGGTGTGTAGCGGCTCCCCGAACCGGTCCAGGGACAGCGGCTGCACGTGGAACTGGACATTGGGCGTGGCCTGGTCCGGAGAGGACTTCGCAAAAGCCCCCATCTGCGAGGGCGCCATGGACATCGGCCCCTTTCGCAGCAGCGCATATTCCAGCCCCATCAGCGGTCGGCGCCAGAGCGAGGCGTAGAGGGTGTTCATCGTCGGAACACCGGTCACCCGATAGTAGGGACGGATCTGCAGATGGTCCTGGAGGTTCTCGCCCACCCCTGGCGCGTGGCTGACGGTTTCGACGCCAAGGGCGGAAAGCCGCGCGCCATCGCCGATGCCCGATAGTTCGAGCAACTTTGGCGTATTCACCGCGCCAGCCGCCAACACCACCTCTCCGTCGGCGCGCGCCTCGAACTTCCGGCCATCCCTGGTCCAGGCGACGCCGACCGCCCGGCCGTCCTCGATCAGCACCCGGGTGACATTGACGCCAGTCTCCAGCTTCAGATTGGGCCGCTTCAGCGCCGGCTTCAAAAATCCCCGCGCTGCGCTCCAGCGCCGCCCGGCCTTCTGGTTGACCTGGAAATAGCCAGCGCCGGAATTGTCGCCGCCGTTGAAATCATCCACCGGGGGGATGTTCTCAAGCGCGGCCGCCTCGGCGAAGGCGTCCAGCACCGCCCAACGCATGCGCGGATGCTCGACTCGCCACTCACCACCAGCGGCGTGTAGCGACCCGACCGGAGTAATGTGGTCTTCCTGGGCCAGGAACAGCGGCAGCACATCGTCCCAGCCCCAGCCAGTCAGGCCCAGTTGTCGCCAGCCGTCGTAGTCGGCCGCTTGGCCGCGCATATAGATCATCGCGTTGATCGCCGAGCAGCCGCCGATCACCCTGCCGCGCGGATAGGCCAGTTTTCGCCCGTCCAGGCCGGGGATAGCCTGGGTCTCGAACATCCAGTCGGCCCGGGGATTGCCGATCGAGAACAAATAGCCAACAGGGATGTGGAACCAGATCCAATTGTCGTCGTCCCCCGCCTCCAGCACCAGCACCCGCTTTCGGGGATCGACCGACAGCCGGTTGGCCAGCACGCAGCCGGCCGAGCCCGCCCCGACGACGATATAGTCAAAGGTTTCAGCCATGGGCGCGGGGCTAAAACCCGGCGATCAGGCCGGCGAAGGCCAGGGTGGTGCGGTCTTCGAGATAGGGGCCGATGATCTGGGCGCCGATCGGCAGTCCGGCCGCCGTCTCGCCGATCGGGACCGCGGTGGCTGGCAGATTGGCTAGCGTCGCCATGCCCGGCCAGACCAGCTGATCGGCGAACGGGGTTTCCTTGCCGTCGATCGTCAAGGTGCGGCCCGCCCAATCGGCATCCTTATGCTCGAACGCCACCACGCCCAGCGTCGGAGCGATGACCACGTCGAAGGCCCTGAACAGGGCGCCCCATCGCCGGCGGATCGCCAATTGGCCGTCGAGGGCGCTCAGATAGGCGTGGGCGTTCATCAGGTTGGGCGCCGGCCGACCGCCGCGCGACATGGCGGTCATCAGTATGCCCAGATAAACACCGTGAGCGGTGGCGAGGTCGGGCAGCAGATCGCTCTGGCGCGCCACCGTTGCCCCAGACGACTCCAGATTAACGGCCACTTGGTCCAAAGCGGTCAGGATTTCACTGTCCACCGCCGCCAGTGGATGGCTCTCCAGCATCAGCACCCGATAGTCGGCCAGCCTGGCGTGGCGGGGCGGCGGCAAATCCACTCGGAAGCCGACCGCCTCCTCATCGGCCGGCCCGGCGACCACATCGAGCGCCAGGATCAGGTCGGCTACGTTCCGAGCCATTGGTCCGACAACGTTCAGCGGCGGCCCCACCCCGTCCAGGCCGGGCGGCGCGTGGCCGCGCTGGGGAACCAGATTGTAGCTCGGCTTATGGCCATAGACGCCGCAGAAACCCGACGGAATCCGGATCGAGCCGCCGATATCAGAGCCGAACTCCAGGGGAACCATGCCGCTTGCCAGGGCAGCGGCGCTGCCCCCCGATGATCCGCCGGGAACCCGGTTGGTATCCAGGGGATGGTTGGTGCGGCCATAGATCGGGTTGGCGCTCTGCCAGTCCGACAGCAACGGCGGCACATTGGTCTTGCCCAGGATCACCGCCCCGGCCGATTTCAGCCGGGCCACCACCGTCGCGTCGGTCGGCGCGATCCATTCGCCGAACACGTCGCTGCCCCAGGTGGTGCGAAGGCCGGCCACGTTGAAGGCTTCCTTGACCGTCATCGGCACGCCCAGCAGCGGTCGCCGCTCGCCCCGAGCCAGGGCTGCGTCGGCCGACTTGGCCGCGTCACGGGCGCGGTCGAAATCCCGCACCACCACCGCATTGATCGGCCCATCCAGGCGTTCGATCCGCTCCACGGCGGCCTCGAACAGCTCCACCGCGCCGATCTTTCGATCAGCCAGCGCCGCCGCCAGTTCGCCCGCGCCGGCGGCGGCATAGTCGTGAAGGCTGGTCTGCGTCATGGCGCTCTCCCCGGAAAACCAAATCATCCCACTCCAATGTTGTCCAGGCGGACCCTGCGCCCTTCCTAAACACCGGTCGAGGTCGCATATGGAAGTCATGGACTATGTCGCCGCCACACCTCAGCTACCCTCCATGGTGAGAGGCCTGAAGGGCTTGTGCCCAAGCTGCGGCAAAGGGAAACTTTTCTACCGTTACCTTAAGGTGTCCGATCACTGCCCGGTGTGTGGCCATGACCTGGACCAGTATCCATCCGATGACGGCCCAGCCTATTTCACCATCCTGCTGGTCGGCCACGTAATCGTGGCGCCCCTACTACTGTTTCCTATCATCTGGAAGGCGCCGGTGGCGATGATTGTACCTGGCGTGCTGATCCCACTCGCGCTGCTCACCATGGCGGTCCTGCCGCGCGTCAAAGGGGCGGTGATCGGCGCTCTCTATGCCTTGCGGGTCCGGCGCCAGGACGCGGCCCTGCACACCGCCGACCGCCACGAATAACGGTGATGGCCCGCTATGACTTCGCCTCCGACAATGTCGCGGGGGCCATGCCCGAGGTGATCGAGGCGCTTGGGCGCTTCAACACCGGTTTCGAAGCCAGCTACGGCGCCGATTCGGTCAGCGGCCGCGCCGGCGACCTGATCCGCCAGCTTCTGGACGTCGACGCCGAGATCTGGTTCGCGGCCAGCGGCACCGCCGCCAACGCCCTGACCCTCGCCGCTATGGCTCAGCCCCACGAGGCGGTGGTCGGCCACCGTTACAGCCACATCGCCACGGACGAGACCGGCGCGCCTGGGTTCTTCGGCTCTGGCGTGGGCGTCATCGGCCTTGATGGCGCATCCGGGAAGATCGAGCCGTTAGCTCTGTCGGCCGTGCTCGCCAGCGGGGATAGCCCGCACGCCCAGTCCCCCGCGGCGCTCTCGGTGACCCAGGCGACAGAGTTCGGGGCGCTCTATACGGAAGAGACCCTGGCCAGACTGATCGAGCCCGCCAAGGCGAAGGGGTTGAAAATCCATCTCGACGGCGCGCGCCTGGCCAACGCGGTCGCCGCCGGCTTCGATCCCCTGGCCATCAAGCGCCTGGGCGTAGATGTTGTCGTTGTCGGCGGAACCAAAGCCGGCGCCACGCCCACCGAAGCCATCGTCCTGATCGACAAGAGCCTCAGCCGGCGCTTCGGCGCCCGCCTCAAACACGGTGGTCAGTTGACCTCCAAGTCCCGCTTCCTTGCCGCCCCCTGGGTCGGCATGCTGGAGACTGGCGCGTGGTCCCGCCGGGCCCGCCACGCCAACGCCATGGCTGGGCGTTTGGCCGCGGCCATGCCATTCCCGATCAACCACCCGGTGGAGGCCAACGGAGTGTTCGTCGAGATGGACGAAGGCACGCTGGGGCAACTTCAGGGCGCTGGGTGGTTCGTCTATCGCTTCATCGACGGCTCGGTGCGATTCATGTGCTCCTGGGCGACCTCCGCGGAAGCCGTGGACGAGCTGGCCGCGACGCTGAAACGCATCTCCTGACTCAGACAGGCGTTGATACGCGCTTGCCAACCGCCGCCTCGCCCGATAGCCAGAGTCTGGGGTGATACAGTCAGACAACGGCGGTTTTTCGGGATGGCGGCGGGCAAAGCCTCCACGGCTGGTGGCGCTCCGGGCGGAGGCCTGAAGCTAGCGATGGATCTTGGCGAGCGTGCCTTTAGCCTCATGCTTTTCGCCAGCTTCGCCCTTAGAATGTCCCATGCCCTCGTCCTGAGGCCATGGGACGGATTGATCATCGTCTCCGAAGCTCTGGTCGTGGTCTTCATGCTGACCCGCCGCATGGCAAAAGACGTTTCCACCAAACCGCTCGACTGGCTGGTCGCCCTGCTGGGCACCGCCGCCCCGATGCTGGTTCGCCCTGGCGGCCATCCCTTGACGCCACCCATTTTCGGTATGGGGTTGATGCTGGTCGGCGTGCTGTTCACGATCTGGGGGAAGCTTGTCCTGCGTCGAGGCTTCGGTCTGGCCGCCGCCAATCGCGGTGTAGTTAGAACCGGCGCCTATCGATTCGTCCGGCACCCGATCTACGCCGGCTATATCGTCATCTACATCGGGTTTTTCGTTCTGAACCCCACGCCCTGGAATACGGCGGTCTATCTGTCGGTCGCCACCTTGCTGGTCCTGCGGATCCTAGCCGAGGAACGGGTTCTGGTCAGAGATCCAGCCTATTCGGCCTTCATGGCTGAGGTGCGTTTTCGTTTGGCGCCTGGTCTGTTCTGACTTGAGTTCAAGCGGCGCGACGGCCGCGTAGGTCGATCTGAAACCACAACAGATGCTCCAGCGGCAGGCGGGAGATCCGTGGCCGCAGCCGGGACCTGGACCCGATCGGCGCCAAATGGTCGACCCTGACGCCGGCGCCCTCGAACATCGCCCGGAACGAACGCGGCGTGAACCAACGCAGGTGGGTTCGGTCCATGGCTCCCCGCTCCTGATAGTCGAAACGGCCCCGCAGCAGCCCCAGGACGATCTTCCAGTGCGCCAGATTGGGTACGCTGGCGTAGACGCGCCCGCCAGGCTTCAGAAGCGGAGTCAGCCTCGCCAGCGTAGCTTCCGGATTGGCCAGATGTTCGAGCACCTCACTGCACACCAGAGCGTCGAAAGTCTCCGGCGCATAGGGCAGATCCATGGTCTCGACATTGCCGATATGAACCGTGGTCAGCAACCGCCGGGCCTCCAGCGCCATCGGCTCAAACAGCTCTATGCCGACATAGGCGCCGGCCTTGCCCTCGCTCAGGGCCAGGGCGCCGGTTCCCCCCGCGCCGCAGCCCAACTCCAGTATGGCCGCCCCCGAATCGGCCGGCATTTCCGTCACATAGTCGCGGCGAGCCCCGGCGAAATAACCGGCGCCCTTTTCGCGATACAGATCGTCGAGGCTCTGGCTCATGGCGCTAGCGGGGTCCAAATCGGCGGCGGAAGAAGTCGAGCGTGCCCCGCGCCATGGCGCCCGCCTTCGCGCCGGGTCGGTCCTCGAAAATCAGGATCAGGAGATTGCCGGCCAGAAGATAATACAGCTGGCAAAGGGTCCATCGCGGATCGACCAGTAGATAGCGCCGGACAATCTCCAGGGTGTTTCGGGTGATATAGTAGCGCCTGAGCGGTGAGTGGTTGGTGCAGGCGATCCGGGTCCAGATGAAATCATGCTCGGTGACGGCGCCAATGGAGTGCTCCATCAGTTGCTCACGTCCCTCGATCACCAGCCAGCCATGCCCGCGGCATCGCTGGCAAAAGTCATGGTCGACCGAATCGATGAACAGCGTGTCGTCGAACACCCCGAGCTGGGCGAACACCTCGGTTCGGATCAGGCTGCCGGAGGTGATGGTAGCCCGTAGAGACCGCCACAGCGGAGCGGTTTCGATGATGTCCTCGGGGTGGTGATAGTCCCGGCCTGTGGCGCGATCCCGATGGCTCATGGCGACGATGGCGACGCGGTCGCGACAGGGGTGACCAGCGTAAACCGACAGCAGGCCGTCGATGGCGCCAGGGCCGATCAGGCTGTCCTGGTCGAAGGTGGCCAGCCACTCGAATCCCTCGGCCAAGGCCAAACGCGCGCCCTGGCTGAGCGCGGCGGCGACGCCGAGGTTGGCGGAATTGCCTAAGAAACGGCAGCCGGCCACCCGCGCCTGATGCTCGACGTCGGACGCGTTCGCGGAGCCGTTGTCGATGACCACGACCGTGGCGATCTGCAGTTTCATCGCCGCGAGATGCTCGACGAGGTCCGGTTCGGGATTGTAGGTCACCACAACCGCGAGGACGTTGGCGTTCAGCGACATATCGCGGTTGTGGCGGGAGGGTGCATCGCCCTGTCTTAGCCTCAAGTGCGCGCCAAGACGCAACCACGACTGCGCGAATTGCGCTAGAGGCTGGCAGTGTGAGGCGCGAATTAGGCTTGCAAGCGGAACCAACAGACATAAGCGAAGCGCGGCCGGCGTCGGCTCCGAGCCTGGCGCCGACCCTGCTGTTCGGGTTCGGCGCGCATCTGCTCATCGCGGCCATCGGCATACTCGTGGTGCCGATCTATCTCCACCTGCTGGGAGCCGAGGGCTACGGGCTGTTCGGCTTCTATGTGGTGCTGCAGAGTTGGATGCTGTTGTTCGACATGGGGGTTTCGCCGGCGGTGGCTCGGCAGCTGTCACGCCACCGCGCCGGCGCCCTTGCGGCCGGCGACGCCGTAGGCCTGCTCAAGGCGGCGGAGCTTATGTTCCTGGCTGGCGGCGTCGCGGCGGCAGCGATTTTCCTGGCGGCCAGCCCCTGGCTTGCCGTTCACTGGCTAGGCGCATCGAAACTGCGGCCGAGGGAAATCCACCAGGCTCTGCAACTGGTTGGCTGTCTGGTAGCCGCGCGCTGGATGGCGGGGCTTTATCAAACGGCGCTTGTAGGGCTTGAGCACCAGACCACGGCCAATACCGTCTCGCTGATCGGCGCTCTGGCGCGCGCCTTCGGGTCGGTGGCCGCGTTGAGCTACATTTCCGCGACGCCCGCGACGTTCTTCGCCGTCCAGGCCGTCATGACCCTGGCGGAGGCCATCGTTTTTCGCGTGATTCTGGCCCGGGCCATGCCCGGTGCGGCGACCGGTCAGAAGGCGCACTGGGGTCTGCTGAGCAACGAATTCCGATTCGCCGCAGCCCTGGCGGCCAGCGCTGCCATCGCTACCTTGATTAACCAGGCCGACAAGCTCGCCCTGTCGCATCTGTTGCCCCTGGCCGAATTCGGGCGCTTCAGCTTGGTGGTTTCGATCTGTTCGGGGATCGCCCTGGTGGTGCCTCCCTTCGCCCAGGCCTTCCAGCCCCGGCTAACCGCCCAGGCGGCTCAGGGCCGGCGAGGCGAATTCGTCGATCTCTATCGCCTGTCGATCGCCCTGATCATAGCCTTGATCGCCGGTCTGGCCGGGACCATCGCCGCTCAACCTGAAATGGTCGTCTATACCTGGACCGGCGATCGCGATCTGGCGGAGCACCTCGCGCCGGTGCTGTCAGCCTACGCCATGGGGGCCGGCGTCAGCTCGTTTCTGTTCGTGCCCTATTTCCTTCAATACGCCTTGGGCTCGGTGCGCCTGCACCTGATCGGCAACATGATCTTCGGCGCTGTCTGGATTCCAGCGTTATGGTGGGCGGCGACCACCCATGGCGCCCTGGGCGCCGGATTGACGTGGCTAGGCGGCAACCTGCTGTTCCTGGTCATCTGGACACCCGTCGTTCACCGGCGGTGGCTATCGAAAACGGAACGCGCCGGCCTGGCCTGGAGCGGCTGGGGACGGGTGGTCTTGTTGGGAAGCGTGCTCGCGGCGACGCGATTGATCGATCCGCGAGCACTTGATCGCCTGGCGGCGCTCTGCGTCCTTGGCGCCATCAGCCTTACCGTGATGATACTGGGGATGGTCAGTTCGAAGACCTTGCGGACCTATGCCGCCGACAGGCTTGGCCAATCGCGGGCGGCGTCCTAAGAGTCTCAATCCGACGCGCTGGACGATCCATCCCAACTTCATGATCAGAAAAATCTATTCAGTGCTCCGAACCCGCGGCCCGGTCGGCCTGTGGCGCGCGGTGATGGACGAGCTTTTCCCGGCCGGGCGTTTGGCGTTGAAGGGAGGTAAAGCCCTGTTTCGCGGCAAGGCCGGCCTGGAAATCGGCGGTCCCAGTCCGATCTTCGGGCGGCGCGGCCTTTTGCCGGTTTATGGCGCGGCCGGCCGGATCGACAATTGCAACTTCGGACCGGTAACGACCTGGGAGGGCGTGATCATGGAAGGCGACAGCTTCCGCTTTTCCCCGCGCAAACCCCCCGGCCGGCAGTTCGTCGCCGAGGCCACCGATCTGAGCGCGATGACCTCGGGCGACTACGACTTCCTGCTGTCGTCCCACATGATCGAACACACGGCCAACCCCCTGAAGGCCCTCGCCGAATGGATCCGGGTGGTCAGGCCCGGCGGTCTGTTCGCGATCGTCGTTCCCCACCGCGAAGGTACCTTTGACCACCGCCGGCCGGTGACACCCCAGAGCCATATGATCGACGATTTCGAAAACGATGCTACCGAGGCTGATCTGACCCATCTTGAGGAAATCCTCGCTTTGCACGACCTGTCGCGGGACCCGGGCTCGGATGGGACCAAGGCCTTCGAGGCCCGGTCACGCCGAAACGCCGAGAACCGCTGTCTTCACCAGCATGTTTTCGACACCCGGTCGGCGGTGGAAATGATCGAATACGCCGGACTGGAGGTGTTATTCGTCCAGGCGCTGGCGCCCCATGACATCGTCATACTGGCTCGCAAACCATCGCCTGGCGACACCGCTCCGGCGGCGGCGCTGATCGGGCCTCTCGGGCTCCGCTGGAACAGCGTATTCGCCTCGGACGGCGTCCCCTCGGCCTCATGAGCGCCAGGCCGACGACGCCAACCGTGGCGGTGCTGCTGTCAACCTACAACGGCGAAGCCTATCTGGAAGCGCAACTCAACAGCCTAGCGGCCCAGGACGGGGTCACCGTCGAAATCTTCGCGCGGGACGACGGTTCGTCGGATCGGACACGCGAGATTCTGACGCGGCATGCGCGGTCCCCCCTCAACTTGGCGCCAGCCGATGGTGGAACCGGCATGGGACCGGCCAGCAGCTTCCTTCACCTGCTGGCGACGGCGCCGCACAGCTTCGACTATTATGCCTTCTGCGATCAGGATGACGTATGGCTGCCTGACAAATTAGTGCGCGCCACCGAAATCCTGGGCGGCATCCCCGCGGCCGAGCCGGCCCTCTATTGCTCGCGCGTCCAGTGCGTCGACGACGCCCTTCGTCCGTTGGGTCCCTCACCGGTCAACCGAGACAGTCGTTTCGAGCATTTGCTGTTCGAGAATATCGCCTATGGGAATACGGTGGTGATGAACGCGAGGGCCCGGACCCTGGTCTGTTCAGCGGCGGCCAGGACCGGAGCGATCATGCACGACTGGTGGTGCGCCCTGGTGGTGTCGGCCCTGGGAACCGTGATCCACGACGACGAGGCGCGAATCCTCTATCGCCAGCATGCGGGCAACGCGATTGGGGCGTCCACTTGGCGCGTCGGCGAAGTCTCGCGTCATCTGCTCAAGTTGATCCGCGATCCGCGCTCGTTCTATCCCATCCATGCTCAGGCCGAGACACTGCTCCGATCGTTCGGAGATCGCTTGGCGCCCGGCAGGAAAAGCCTGGTTCAGGCCCTGCTGTCGTCCCGACGGTCCCTGGCGGCGCGCCTGCGGTATGCGACATCCGGCGTGGTGATCCGCAACCGCCCCATCGACGCTATCGCCGCGCGGCTTCTGGTGGCGGCGGGGTTCTACTGATCGTATGATCACCCAGGCCGCATCACGACACACCTTTGTCGTCATGGCCCATGGCGATTCACCGTTTCTGGACGGCTGTCTGCGTTCGCTGCGCGCCCAGACCGTGGCGTCCGGCATCGTGGTGACCACGTCCACCCCGTCGCCCTTGATTGACCGCGCGGCGGCCGCCCAGGACGCGCCGGTGGTGGTCAATCCCCGGTCCGAGGGTATCGCCGCCGACTGGAATTTCGCCATGTCGGTCACGCAAGCACACCGCGTCACCCTGGCCCATCAGGACGACATCTATTTCCCGGCCTTCGCGGCCCGCAGCCTTGGTCTGCTGGACGATCACCCAGAGGCGGTCGTCTGTTTCACCGGCTATGAGGAGGTCGATGATGACGGTCAGATCACAGG
>JAYVYH010000334.1:0-3310 GCA_043784385.1 Caulobacteraceae bacterium
CCTCGATCCAGAAGACGGTGCTGGCCAAGATCAACACCAAGGGCGGCTTCGAATCGAAGACCAATAACGCCAGCGGCGGGGAGGCCCTGGTGGTCGGGCGTTCAAGGAAAACGTGCGTGGGCTGATCGCCTCCAGCGCCTTTCGCGACGCATTCATAGGCGCCCCGCTCCAAGCCGGAGAACTGGCCAAGCCGGCCAAGCAGGAGCCGATCACGCTAAACGGGGCCAGAAGCGCCGCTCATAGGTCGATCAGCGACGGGGTGACGTTGGTGGTCCTGATCTTCGCCGGCGAGGCTCGGGCCGCGGCTTCCTGGTCTCCACCGACGGCCTGCTGCTGACCGACCGCCATGTAATAGGCGACACCAAGTTCGTGAAGATACGCTGGCCCGACGGCATAGAGGGGCTCGGCGAGGTGATCCGCGGCGACGAAACGCGGGATTTGGCCCTGGTGAAAACCGACCCCCGTGGATGAAAATCCTTGCATCATCGGCGTGATCCTCCTCAACCCGGCGATCCGGTATTCGCCATTGGCAAGCCGGTCGCCGAAAAGTTTCAGAGCACGGCGACGCTGCGGTATCCTCTCTGCCAACCGCACCTTCGAAGGCCTGAACTACTTTCGGAGCGCCGTCTCGGTGAATCCCGGCAGCAGTGGCGGTCCACTGCTCGACGACAAGGGTCAGGTCGTCGCGATGACCGAGGCCGGCTACAGCATCGGCGGCGCGCCCTTGGACATCAACCTGTTCATTCCGATCGGCGACGCCCTGGATCCCCTGAGCGCCGAAGTAGCGGCGCTCAGTCGCGCGGGACCACCCTACCGTCCTTGACCGTCAACACGCGATCCATGTGGCGGATCATCTCCATGTTGTGGGTGGCGATCAAGGCGGCCACGCCGGTGGAGCGGACTAGATCCCTCAGGTTCAGAAACACCGCCTCGGAAGTCGCGGGATCGAGATTGCCGGTCGGCTCGTCGGCCAGCAGCAGGCGCGGTTCGTTGGTCAAGGCCCGGGCCAGTGCAACCCGCTGTTGTTCGCCGCCGGAAAGCTGCGCCGGCTGGTGTTTGAGGCGCGCCGACAGCCCCAGGCCGGTCAGCAGGTTTTCGGCCCGCGCCAACGCGTCGCGCCTTGGTCGGCCGGCGATCAGGGCCGGTAGGGCCACATTGTCCAACGCGCTGAACTCTGGCAGCAGATGGTGGAACTGATAGACAAAACCGATCTGGTTAAGTCGGATCTGAGTCCGGGCGCGATCGTCAAGCGCGCCGCAGTCCCGACCGCCGATGCGGATGGTTCCGGACGTCGGCCGCTCCAGCAGGCCGGCAGCGTGCAGCAGTGACGACTTGCCCGATCCGGACGGACCCACCAGCCCGACGATTTCACCCGCGGCGACGGTAAGGTCGGCGCCCTTCAGCACCTCAACCAGTCCCTGCCCCGTCGCGTAGACGCGCCGCAGGCCTTCGATGGCCAGTACCGGCTCACTCATAACGAAGCGCCTCCACCGGATCGAGCCGGGAGGCGCGCCAGGCGGGGAGCAGGGTGAAGGTGAAGGCGGCGAACAGCGCCCAGGCCGACACCCCCGCCACCTCCAGCCAATCCACCTTGGCTGGTACATGGGAGAGGAAATAAACGTCCGCGTTGAACACCTGCACGCCGGTGATCCATTCTATAAAACGTTGGATCGCCTCGATATTGAGGCAGAAAGTCAAGCCGAATAGTAGGCCGGACAGAGTTCCCGCCAAGCCGATACTGGCGCCGGCCATGAAGAAAATTCGCAGGACTGAACCGCGAGAGGCGCCGATCGTGCGCAGGATGGCGATATCCCGCCCCTTGTTCTTCACCAGCATCACGAGGCCCGA
Organism: Caulobacteraceae bacterium; assembly: GCA_043784385.1. Taxonomy (GTDB): domain Bacteria; phylum Pseudomonadota; class Alphaproteobacteria; order Caulobacterales; family Caulobacteraceae; genus Acaudatibacter. The sequence goes on from JAYVYH010000334.1 coordinate 1,849, forward strand.
AATGATGTTCAGCGCCGCCAGGGCGACGATGAACATGAAGATCAGGCGCATGACATTGTGCTCGACTTCCAGGGCCCCGAAATAGGCCCGGTTGCGCTCGGTCCAGTCGGTGACCACCGCTCCGGGTCCCGCCGCCGCCGCCAGCGTCGCCTTCAGTCCCGGCGCCTTGTCCGGGTCGTCTAGCTTGACCTCGATGAAATCCACCGCCTGGTCGCGGCCGAACAGCAACTGGGCCTGGGTCAGCGGCATGTAAATGAAAGTCTGATCGTATTCGCTCATGCCCACCGAGAACAGGCCGCCGATGATGTAGCTCTTGCTGGGCGGCATGGCGCCGAAGGCCGTGTCGCCCCCGGTAGGCGAGATGATCGAAATCGGGTCGCCGACGTTCAAGCCCAGGCTCTCGGCCAGTTTCTGACCCACCAGCACCAGGTCGCCGCCTTCATCGCCGACGCCGAAACCTTTCAACGAACCGGCCTTCATGTTGTCGGCGATTATGGCGGTGGCGCGCAGATCCTCCGGCCGGATGCCGCGAACCACCGCTCCGGCCGCCGCCGAGGGTCCCTGCACCAGCGCCTGGGACTCGACCAGCGGCATGGCCTGGATCACGCCGGGAACCTGCCGGACACGCCGCGTCGCGGCATCGCGTCCATGGGGGGTCATATAACCACCGACCACATAGGCGTGGCCGTTGAAGCCGAGAATCTTCGACGACAACTCCCCGCGAAACCCATTCATGATCGACATGGTGATGATTAGGGCCGCCACTGCCAGGGCGATTGCTGTGAAGGAGATGATCGAGATCAGCGCCACGCCGCCGTGGCTGCGCTTGGTCAGCAGGTAGCGAACTGCGATGGCCCGTTCCCAGGCGCCGAAAGGGGCAGCGCTCATCGATCGCAGCGGCCGATCATCCAACAATCGCCGCCAACGCGTCATCCAGAGAAAGGGTTTGTCGATCGCCGGTCGCGCGACGCTTCAGCTCCACCGTCCCACCGGCCAGTCCGCGAGGTCCGATGATCAGCTGCCAGGGCAGTCCTATAAGATCCATGGTGGCGAACTTGCCGCCCGGTCGGTCGTCGCTGTCATCGAGCAGGGGCTCCTTGCCGGCCGACATCAGGGCGGCGTAGGCCGTCTCGCAAGCCGCGTCGACGGCGGCGTCGCCGGGCCGCAGGCTGATGATCCCTACCCCGAAAGGAGCCACAGCCTCGGACCAGATGATTCCGGCGTCATCATGGCTGGCCTCGATCAAGGCCCCGACCAGGCGCGACACCCCAACCCCGTAGCTGCCCATCTGCACAGCGACGTCGACGCCGTCGGATCCACTGACCGTGGCCTTCATGGGCTTGGAGTATTTGTCGCCGAAGAAGAACGTCTGGCCGACCTCGATCCCGCGTGCAGTCAGCCGATCCTCGGGCGCCGTCTCCGCCTGATAGCGGACGACGTCGTGCACATCCTCGGTGGCGGC
>JAYVYH010000335.1:0-9869 GCA_043784385.1 Caulobacteraceae bacterium
CGCTCGGCCATCCGCCGATAAGCGGTCAGCTTGCCACCCGCGATGGATAGAATTCCGCCGGGGCCGGTCCACAGCTCGTCCTTGCGGGAGATGTCCGAAGCCGACTTCCCCGCCTGGGCCACCAGTGGGCGGACACCGGACCAGACCGAGACGATGTCATCGACGGTCAGCCTGGGCGTGCTGAACCGCGCCGCCGCCGCCGAAAGCAGATAGTCCACATCGTCGGACGTCACCGGCGGCCAGGCCTCCGCCACCGGATGGAAGGTGTCGGTGGTGCCGATATAGGTCACCGCCCCCTTGGGCACGGCGAACACGCTGCGCCGGTCGGCTGCCGACATGATCACCGTACGCGTCACCGGCAAGGCGGCGCGGGGAACAACCAGATGCACACCCCGGGCCAGCGCCAACCGGCTCGGCGCGCCCGCCGATTCCAGAGCCCGAACCGCGTCGACCCATGGCCCGGCCGCGTTTACGATCACCCGCGCCCGGACCCTGGCGCGCCGCGCTTCGCCGCCTGGCAGGGTGTCGGCGACATCGAGCGCCGTGGCGCGGCCGTCCTCCAGAATCACCACCTCGACCCTGGCATAGCTTGCTACCATAGCGCCGGCGCCCGCGGCGCTCCGAATATTGGCCAGGGTCAGGCGGGCGTCGTCGGTCAGGTATTCGGGATAGACCACCGCGCCGGCGACGTCGGTCGCATCGATGGCCGGCTCGCGGGCCGTCAGCTCGGATCGGCTCCAGACCTCGTGGCGTCGTTCCTTGGGCACGTCGCCCAGCTTCTCGAACGTCCATAGGCCCGCGCGCAGCCTGGCCTCGGCAGCGGCGTTGCGAAACGTCATGACGAAGGGGGTCCGCCGGGTCAGATGCGGCGCGATCGCCTCCACCGCCTTGCGCTCCGAAGCCGCTTCCCGCACCAGGTTCAAATCGCCCTGGGCCAGGTAGCGCAGGCCGCCGTGGATCATTTTCGATGATCGGCTGGACGTGCCCGAGGCGAAATCCCGCGCCTCCACTAGCGCCACGGTCAGGCCGCGCATCGCGGCGTCGCGCGCTATGCCCGCCCCGGTAATCCCACCGCCAATAATCGCCAGATCGAACACTTCGCGGCCCAGGGCGTCGAAAATCGCGTCGCGGTCACGCAGATCCAGGGCGTCGATGGGCAGGGGAACTCGGGTCATGGGCCTTGGTGCTTCGCGGAAACTGCCTTTAGGTTACAGCCAACCATCGGGACGGGACCAGACATGACCACGCCTATTCGCATCGGCCTGCTGGGCGCCTCGAAGATCGCGCGCGGCGCGGTGATCGCGCCGGCCAAGGGCGACGCGCGGTTTGCGCTGACCGCCGTCGCCGCTCGGGACCCGGCACGCGCCCATGCCTATGCGGCCGAACACGGCGTGGCGGCGGTAGCGGCCGACTATGCCGAACTGGTCCGTCGCGAGGACGTGGACGTGGTCTACAACGCCCTGCCGCCCGCCGGTCACGCCGAATGGACCATCGCGGCGCTGGAGGCGGGTAAGGCGGTCCTGTGCGAAAAGCCCTTCGCCCGCGACGCCGACGAGGCCAGGATCATGGTCGCGGCGGCCGAGCGAACCGGTGGGCTGTTGATCGAGGCGTTCCACTATCGCTTCCACAACGTCATGCGCCGGGCCGAGGGCCTGTTGGCGGCGGGCGCCATCGGCAGGGTCACCGGCGCTGCGGCGGAGTTTCATGTGACCATCAAGCGGACCCCGGGCGAGTTGCGCTGGAGCGCGGAGCAGGGTGGGGGCGGGCTGATGGATCTCGGCTGCTATCCACTTCACGCGCTGCGGACACTTCTGAAGGCCGAACCCCTGGTCGGCGGCGCGCGCGCGATGTTCGAGGGCGGGGTCGATTCTGATCTCTCCGCTGACCTGCTCTTCCCGGGCGGCGTCAAGGCCAGCATCGCCTGTTCGATGACCCCGCCGACCTTCTCGGCCTGGTTGAGGCTTGAGGGTGAAGCGGGGATCCTGGAAATTCAGAACTTCCTGGCTCCGCAGATGGGTTGCCGTTTCACCACCACCGTGGATGGCCGGGTGACCCAACATCCCACCGAGGGCAAAACCACCTATGCCGCCCAGCTCGACCATCTGCACGCGGTGATGAGCGGCGCCGACACGCCTCTGACCGGCGGCGTCGACGCAATCGCCAACATGTCCGCCATCGACGCGATCTACCTCGCGGCTGGGCGGCCTTGAGAGCGGCTCTAAGCTTCAGCGACCAATAAAATTGGCGGGCCGGCGCTCCAGGAACGAGGCCACGCCTTCCTTGTGGTCGGCTGACTGGAAGCAGGCCTCAAGCGCCTGTCGGTGGGCGGCCATGTGCTCGTTCAGATCGCGTTCGAGGCCCTTCCACACCAGGGCCTTGGTGTGGCGGATCGAAAACGGCGAAGACTTCAGATAACGGCGCGCCTCGGTAAGGGCCGCATCGACCAGGGAGTCAGGTTCGACGATCTCGGCCGCGTAGCCGATCGCCAGAGCCTCGGGGGCGAGGAGGAAATCGCCGGTATACAGCAGTCGTAGCGCCCGGTGCGGGCCGATGATGCGCGGCAGCAGCCAACTGCCGGCGCCCGTGTCGGGCACCAGGCCACGATGGGCGAAGTTCCAGGCGATGCGGGTGCGTGGCGTGATGATCCGCACGTCGCACTGGCTGGTGAACTCCGCGCCCATGCCGACCGCTGTGCCGTCGATCGCGCCAATCACGGGCTTGGGGCAAGCCACCAGAGGCCAGGGCTCCGCGGCCGCCCGCGCCGCACGGTTCGATCCGCGTTCGGCCTCTGGTGTGTTGGCCAGGTCCGCCAGGTCGGTGCCGGCGCAGAAGCTGCCGCCCGTACCGGTGACGATCAGCACCCGCACCTTGTCGTCGGCGCTCGCCCGCGCGACCGCCTCATGGAATGCGCCCAGCATCGCCCAGGTCATAGCGTTGCGCTTTTCCGCGCGGTCAATGGTCAGCGTGGCGATCCCGTCGGGATCGACTTCATAGCGGATGTGGTGGGCGGTCATGGCTTCCTCCGGTCGATGCCGATTTTATTTACAAACGAGGGAGATGAGGCAGATGACGCAGAGGGAGACAAGTTCCAAAGGCTGGTGGCTGGGGTCAAAATGAGCCTGGATCGCGCATCGATCCGTCACACCAAGGATGACGGTCTTCTGAGGAACGATCCGTGAAATTCAGCGTATTCTATGAGCACTAGCTTCCCAAGCCCTGGCCCGAAAAGACTGGATGAGGCCGTTGCCCGACGACGAAATCCCGATGGTGCGAGCGTCGGTAGCCAAGGCGCAGGCGGGGCGATAGAGGTCACACTCGATCTTCAGCGAAGGGTGGGGCAAACTGATCGCCGCCACCAAACCAGGGGTGTCGGCAGGGCCAGCTCCAGGGCGCCCAAAAACATGAACAGACCATTTGACCAGCCGACCGCGGTCGCCGAGACGAGTCGCGCCAGGCCGCCAACAAAGAAGACCAGCTTCAAGGCGGCGGATATCCTTGCCCTCGCTCGGGGATCGCGTCCGCACCTGATCTGCGCCAAGCCGCAACCCAGGAAGAGGGTGGCGTAAAACCTATCCACGCTGTCCATGGTCGCGTTGACCGGTACGGATCCCGGATTGGACGACGGCCCAAGAGCAATGTGAGCAAGGGCGATGAGGCAGCACACCACGCCGAACAGTATGATCAGTCCGGATGGAATTCGACTCGTTGCTGACGCGGCCTCCTCAGGCTTGCAGAGCGAGGGTGGAACTCGGCCTGCCAGCGGCTATATATCCCCCGTCTCGGCCAGAGGCAGCGGGACGTGGGATGTAAAGACCTTGGTGTTCATGGCGACCGTCCTGGTTGATAATTAATCATCGTGACGGAAGTACAATCGGACAGCATGACACGTCGCATCTGAAAGCATTCCATCGACGGACTAGGCATTGCCCTTCCGCCGCTCAAGGGGGGGCGGAGCTGCCAGTCCGACGGTCGCGGCGCGGGCCGCGGATTGCGATCTGCATCTGGCGCTGCTGTGCATTGAGGAGAGTGGTAGCGCGGAATACCTCGGCGACTATGGGTCACAGCGACTGCGATCGTGTCGTCACTTCCCTGCACAGAGGCAGCCCTCACGCCCTGGTCTGGCGTCAAGAACCAAGCCAGCTATGAGCGGCGAGCCAGACAGCGTGAACCTGACCTCGAGACGTTGGCGAAGATAGAGCAAGCCACCGAACCGCCAAGCGGCTAACGAGCCGCCACCCCTGTAGCGAAGCGCGGACGATCAATCGGTGGAATGGCAGAATTACGGCCAGATATCCGCAGCCAAACAGATTGTGCGTCCGGACAAGTGTGGTCGCCGTCACCACGCTGTCGCCGGCGGTTTTCAAAACGTCGATGACAACTCGAAAATCCAGATGGTCGTCCTCAAAGCCCAGCACGAGGCGACCATCGGTCGCAGACTCGACGGGAAGCATGCCAATCCTATCCATGTGGCCTTGCGTCTCGCGACCGGTCTTCAGGAAGAGCGGCGTGACAATGGCGTTGCGCAAGGCCAGCAATCGACTGACCCAGACCGGCGGCCTGGCGAGCATCTGTCGCCCGGTGTCCCGGGCTTCCAGGTGGGTCCCTGCGACCGTAACCCGGTAGGCGTCCATGAACTGGGAGCCGGAAAGCAATTCAATGATCCCCGGCGCCGGATCGACCGCTTGGGCCTTAGCCGTGTGGACAACCTCGTTCCATGCGCCGAACCGGAACGGTCGTGCTCGCCAGGGGTTTAACAGTCTCCTTGGAGAGGAAACGACAATGACCGACGCCGACAAGCGTGAACGCCATCCCGGCATGATGGGTGACGGAACCGAGGAACAGAACCTTGGGCAGACCAGTAAACCGACCGATCGTATCTCGGAGGATGACGTAAAAGCGGCTTTCGACACAGGCAAAGGGCCAGGCGCCGTTCCAGCCGAGCCGCTGGCCAAGAATGAGACTTTCGATCAACTCGCCGAGCGCGAGAAAACCGCCGAGGATCGTCAGGAGGCCTTGATCGACGAAAGCCTCGACGAGAGCTTTCCCGCCAGCGACCCGCCGAGCGCCAAGCATATTACCTGAGGGTTGGCGGTCTATCGCCCCTTCCATACCGGTGGGCGCTTTTCGACGAAGGCGGCGGGGCCTTCCTTCGCGTCTTCACTCTCCCGCCAAGCGGCGTACGCTGGATAGGCAGACTGATGGCGCATCGCCGCCTCGACGTCGGTTTCGCCCAGCCCGCGCATCACGGCTTCCTTTGAGGCGCGTATCGACATTGGCGAGGCCCGCAAGATGTCGGCGCACCAGCGATCCACTGCGGCCTGGAGTTGTCCGGCCGGGACTACCTCGTTGATGAACCCCAGCCTTAACCCCTCTTCAGCGCCGATCCGCCGAGAGCTTAAAATCAGTCCCATCGCCTGTTTCAGCCCAATCTGGCGCGACAGTCGGTGCAGGCCGCCGCCTAGGGCCACGGCGCCGACCAGGGGTTCGGGCAGGCCGAAGCTGGCGGTGTCGGAGGCGATGATCACGTCGCAAGCCAGGGCGATCTCGAACCCACCGCCAAGCGCCAGCCCGTTCGCCGCCGCGATCACCGGCTTATTCAGGTCGAACCGTTCTATCAAGCCGGCGTAGCCGTTCTTCGGATAGCGGCCGTGGCGGTCGAGGACTTTCAGATCGCTGCCTGCGCAGAACGCATGTTTACCCGCGCCGGTGACAACGCAGACAAACTGCTCGGCGTCGGCCGCGAAATCGTCGAAGGCGATCTGCAGTTCAGCGTGCATGGCCGGATTTATCGCGTTCATAACCTCAGGGCGGTTGAGGGTGATGGTGGTGACGCGCGCCGCCCTGGCGACAGTGACAAAATCCATGACGTTTCCCTATTCCCTTAGAGTTTCGTTTATGCAATATTTCGGCCAGGTTGACCTCGCCATTTTGCAAGGAATTTCTTATGGCCGAATTTCCAAGGGCGGCGTTCTCCGTATGCGAGGAGACCGAAGCCCTCCTCGATAGATTGGAATCCAAGCAATCCCCCTTGGTCCGGGCCGACTTTCGCAAGCAAATCCGGTCTTTGATCGCAGACCGTCGCGCGACTGCGGCTGAGAGGGACAATCTTCTGGATCTCTATAACTACCTTATGGATCACCTTGAACTCCGCGCCCACGGTGACAGGTCACTCCTTACCTATCTACACTGTGGGCGAACCGCCGACAGCATACTCTTTGTGATCGCCGAAACCATGGCCGGTGGTCGGCATTTCGATACCGACATCTTCAGGGCCTTGCTTGTGCGGGAGATTCAGGCTGGACGCCTGATTGTGGATGGTCGCTACCAATGTATCCTGGCCAGACTGTATCGGTTGCGCCGATAGCAAGGCGCGCGGCTACGGCGTCCTTACCCGCACCCCAGCCACCGCGATCAACGACTCAACGCAATCGCGGATCGACTCGTCCAGCGGCCGGAAGGTGACGCCCGTCGCCGTGCGGATCCTTTCGTTCTTCAGGTCGCAGAGCGACCAGATGGCCCGGAATTCGGCCTCGCGCGCCCTTATCCGATCGGGAAACGCATCGACCGGCGCGGTATAGGCATGGTGCAACTCCGGCAGCAGCCGACCGATATCGGCGCAGATATCCTCGACCTTTCGGGCGTCGGTCGACCAAGCGATATATCGCTCGCTGTTTTTCACCGACAGGCTTTCCAGAAGGCCGATGTGACAGGCGGCGTCATCGCGCACATCCACCGTCATCCATGGCCGATAAACCCCGTTCTGGTCATAGCAGCCCAACAGCATGCCCTCGATGTGATGCTGCCAAGGCCCCATGTCCTTCTGGTGCGCCGACTGGATCGGGCCAACGTTATCTCCCGGACAACAGGTGATCGCATCCCAGAAGCCGCTGACCTCCGCCGCTTCGGCGAAGGCGCGCTCGGCGATCAGCTTGCCCATCGAATAGCCCTGGCCGCGCTCGGAGGTGCGCTTGGGGTTCATTTCGTCGGGATAGCGGTCTTCATAGAACACCGGCCTGCGCACCACCTCCTGCAGGTCCATTTCCGAGATCACGGCCGCGACGGACGAGGTGACGATCACCCGCGTCACGCTGCGCGAGGCGTTCACGCTGGCGACGATATGATCGCAGGTGCGCTTCACATAGGCTTGGTCGTTGTAGTCGCTGATATGGGCCACATGGCAGACGCCGTGGCAGCCGGCGAAGACCTCGTCGAAACAGCCCTCGCGATCCAGGTCGGCGGCGTGCAGGGTCAGCCGGCCGGAGGCGTGGCCGGGCATGGCCTTCAGGAAATCGGTGCGAGCGGCGTCATCGACGTTCCGCACGCAGGCCCGGACGCGATAGCCCTTGTCCAGAAGCTGCCTGACAACCCAACCGCCGAGGAAGCCTGCGGCGCCGGTGACGGCGACGACACCGCGATTTGGGACGGGAGCCATCGATCAGCCTCCCACGCGCCAGCCGGTCTTCGCGGCCAGTTCGGCGAAGAATTCCGGCTCATACGCGGATTCCGGATTGGCCCGCACCATGTCGTCCAGGGCGAGAGCGTCGTCGCCCACCAGAATGCGCCAACGCTCGGCCTTGACCCCGTCCAGGATCACGGTCGCGGCGGCGGCGGCGGTCATCGGCGCATCATCCCGGAACCGCCGGGCCGCCTCGGCCATGAAGGCCTGGATCTGGTCGTCGCTGACGCTGGTTCCATCCGATCCCACCGCGCCCAGCAGTTCCGCCATGCGGGTGCGGGCCTGGGCGATAGCGCCGGCGCTCAGAGTCTCGTCGTCCGAGCCGGTCAGCACCTTGCGGGAGTTGGCGACGATCTCGGTGCCGATGTGGCCGGGCATCACCACCGAGCATTTGATATGCGGGGCGTTGAGCCGCAGATCGGTGATCAAGGCTTCGGTGAAACCCTTCACCGCGAACTTGGCGGCGGCGTAGGCGGTATGGGACGTGTGCGGGCCGAGGGAAGCCCAGAAGCCGTTGACGCTGCTGGTGTTGACGATGTGGCCTTCGTCGGCGGCGATCAGCATCGGCAGGAAGGCCCGGCAGCCGTTGTAGACGCCGCCCCAGCAAATGGCGAAGGTACGGTCCCAGCCGTCCCGATCGCCGTTCACGAAACCGCCACCGCCGCCGATGCCGGCGTTGTTGAACAACAGATGGATTTTGTCGGTGTCCTGGTCCCGGGCCACGGCGGCCTTGAAAGCCATCATCGCCGCCTCGTCCGACACATCGGCGACGAAAGTGGTCACCCTTGTGCCCTGTGGCGCGTCGGCCTCGCACAGCGTCCTGGTCACGGCCATGTTGGCCGCGGAGACATCGCACATGGCGATGTTGCAGCCCTCCGCCACCAACTGGCGAGCCAGTTCACGCCCCATGCCCGTGCCGCCGCCGGTGATCACCGCGAATTTGCCGGTAAAATCCTTCATTGAAACCTCCCGATCATTTTTTACCGCCCTCTTGTTCTGGGAGGGCCTCGACGGCGCTGCGTCCGCCCTGGGGTCATACGACGGTCGGTAAGGACCTTTCCATCGATAAGACGCTTACCACGTGACAATAGAGCCACGGACGCTGGCTTTTTGGTGATTGCCGTCTCGTTCGCTTGACGAGGGTTTGGCGTGGCGGGAGATATGACAGCGATAAGACAAAAAGAATTCGGGGCCTGATCATGAAGACTCATATGTTGGGAACGACGCCCGTGGGCTGGTCGATCCTGATCGCCTCCACCATTCTGAGCGGGACACCGGTCCTCGCCGCCGACGCCCCGGCTGGTTCCGGTAGCTCTGCGATCAGCGAGATCATCGTCACCTCGCAAAAGCGCGAGGAAAGCCTACAACATGTGGCGATGAGCATTCAGGCGCTCGACACCAAGAAACTCGACCAGTTGAACGTCACCAATTTTCAGGACTATGTGAAATATATCCCCAGCCTGTCATTCCAGACTGCGGCGCCAAACCAGACCACGATCTACATGCGTGGCGTCTCCGATGGCGGCAACGGCAATCACTCCGGACCTCTGCCCAGCGTGGGTAGCTATCTGGACGAACAGCCGATCACCACCACCGCCGGCACCCTGGACATCCACATCTTTGACCTGGCTCGGGTTGAAGTGCTCCCGGGGCCACAGGGCACGCTCTATGGCGCCAGTTCCGAATCCGGCACATTGAGGTTGATCACCAACAAGCCCTCCACATCGGGTTTCAGCGCGGGCTACAACCTGGAGGGCAACACCGTCGCTCATGGCGACCAGGGCTATGTGCTCGAAGGCTTCGTCAATGTGCCGCTGACATCAAAAGTCGCCATCCGCCTGGTGGGCTTCGACGAGCGCGATGCAGGCTTCATCGACAACGTGCCGGGAACGCGGCTTTTCACCACTTCTGGCGTCACCATCAACAACGCGGCGTCGGTGAAGAAAAACATCAATAAGGTGGAGGTCTATGGCGGCCGGGCGGCCTTGAAGATCGATCTGGACGACAACTGGACCATCATGCCGACCGTGGTGGGGCAGGACACCCGGGCGCCGGGGATATTCGGTTTCAATCCGGCCACCGGTGATTTGAAAGTCAACCGCTTCCAGTCCGACAGTAACCATGATCGCTGGATCCAGGCGGCGATGAACATCACCGGCAAGATCGGCCGATTCGATCTGACCTACTCGGGGGGATATTTTAATCGGGCCGTGGATGCACTGTCCGACTACACCGACTATTCGGTGGCCTATGACGCGGCGGCCCACTCCGGCGCCTATTGGGTCGATGGCGCCAACAACATCCTGCCGCGGCCGCAACAGGAGATCATCGGCCGGGACCGGTTCGAGAAAGGCAGCAACGAACTGCGCATCGCATCGCCGGCCACCGACCGCTTCCGTTTCATCGTCGGCCT
>JAYVYH010000336.1:0-11324 GCA_043784385.1 Caulobacteraceae bacterium
CCACATCGCGCGGTGGGGTGACCATTCGGCGGGGACGAAGGCGTTCATGCGTCGATCTTCTATACGTCCCTCCAAGCGATGGGGAGAGAGGGCGGCTTGAAAGCGCGCCGCATGGCGGCGAAGATGGGCAATGATTTTGATTGGCCACTATGACAGCCCGTTCGTCCGCCGCGTCGCCATCGCCCTGACGCTCTACGACATGCCGTTTGAGCACCGGGCGTGGTCGGTGTTCGCCGACGCCGACAGCATCGCGCCGTTCAATCCCTTGAGGCGCGTGCCGACACTGGTGCTGGAAGACGGCGAGGTTTTGATCGAGAGCGCCGCCATTCTTGACGCGTTGGATGAGATGGCCGGCGAAGATCGGGCCTTGATTCCGGCGCGTGGGGCGGCGAGGCGGAAGGTGTTGAAGGTCTGCGCGCTGGCGGCCGGCCTCGCCGACAAGGCGGTCTCGCTGGTCTATGAGCGGGTGCTGCATGAGCGGGCCACGCCGATTTGGGTCGATCGCTGCCGGAACCAGATGAAGGCAGTGCTGGGTGTTTTGCAAACGGAGCGCTCGGCCGCGCCTGGCCCCTGGTGGTTCGGCGAGACCCTGACCCACGCCGACATTATGGTTGGCTGCGTTCTGCGTTTCGTGCGGGAAGCCCACGAGGGGGTGTTCGGTCTTACCGCCTGGCCGGCCTTGGCCGCCCATTCAGAGCGCTGCGAGGCATTGCCCGTGTTCCAGGCGGTGGTGAAGCCGTTCTTCGTGGCCCTGCCGGTCAAGGATTGAAGGGCCATGTCCGTTCCGCTGTGTCGTCTCTATCTGATCACCCCACCGGTTATCGCCGATCCAGCGGCTTTCGCCCGAACCCTGGAGGCGGCGTTCGAAGGCGGCGACGTCGGCGCGGTGCAGCTGCGGCTGAAAGACGTCGCGGACGAGGTGATCTCTGAAGCCGTGCGTGTCTTGTTGCCGATCACCAATCGGCGCGATATCGCCCTGATCCTCAACGACCGGCCGGATCTGGCGGCCCGGCTCGGGTGTGACGGGGTTCATATCGGCCAGTCGGACGGACCTTTCGACGCCGCGCGCCGGGCCATGGGCGCGGGGCGGATCGTCGGCGTGACTTGTCACGACAGCCGCGACTTGGCGATGGATGCGTCGGAAGCGGGCGCCGACTACGTGGCTTTCGGGGCGTTCTTTCCCACCGACACCAAGGCGACCACCCACCGGCCGGACCTGGAGGTGCTTGGGATCTGGCAGGAAACCATGCTCACGCCCTGCGTCGCCATCGGCGGGATCAGCGTCGACAATTGCGCGCCCCTGGTTACGGCGGGCGCCGATTTCCTGGCCGTATCGGCGGGGGTATGGCGCCACCCCGAGGGACCGGCGGCGGCGGTGGCGGCCTTCAACGCCCGCATCGCCCAGGGCCTGATGGACCGCGCCGGCGCCTGAAGACGGTCTGCGCCTTGCCTTGAGGGGACCCCTCAACTAGGGTCCGCCCCCAAATTCGCGCGCCTACCCCCCTTGAAAATGAGAGTTCATGCCGTCCGTCGGAAGCAACGAATTGAGGGTCGGCGACGTCATTCTGCATCAGGGCGGTATCTGGCGGGCGGTGAAGTCGGTGCACGTCAAGCCCGGCAAGGGCGGCGCTTTCAACCAGATCGAACTGAAGAATCTGGTCACCGGCAGCAAGCTGAACGAACGCTTCCGGTCGGAAGACAAGGTCGATCGGGTCAGCCTCGACCGCAAGGAATTCCAGTTCTTGTATGAACAGGGCGACGCGCTGGTGTTCATGGATCAGGTCAATTACGAGCAGATCGAACTGGCCAAGGACTTCGTCGGCGAGGATCAGGTGCGCTTCCTGCACGACGGCATGGTGGTGAAGCTGGAACTGTATGAAGAGCGCGCGCTCGGCATCGAATTGCCGGTCAGCGTGGTGCTTGAGGTGGTGGAGGCCGACGCCACGGTGCGGGGCCAGACGGCGTCATCGTCGTACAAGCCCGCCAAGGCCTCCAACGGCATGCGCATCATGATCCCCCCCTACATGGACGCGGGCGAGCGAATTCTGGTCTCCACCGAGACCGGCGAATACATGCGCCGGGCCGACTAGGTGGCCGCGCCCGTCTCCGCCCTGATCAAGGTGATGACCGACGCCGCCCGCAAGGCCGGGCGCGCCCTGGCGCGGGATTTCGGCGAGGTGGCTGAGTTGCAGGTCTCCAAGAAGGGCGCGGCCGACTATGTTTCGGCTGCCGACCTGAAGGCCGAACAGACGATCTTCGAGGAACTGACCAAAGCGCGGCCCGGTTACGGTTTTCTCGGCGAAGAACGCGGCATGATCGGGGGTACCGACAAGACCAACACATGGATCGTCGATCCGCTCGACGGCACCACCAACTTCCTGCACGCCATGCCGCATTTCGCGATCAATATCGCCCTGCAAAGGGATGGCCAGATCGTCGCCGGCGTGACCTACAATCCCGCCAACGCCGACATGTTCTGGGCGGAGCGGGGCAGAGGCGCGTTTCTCAACGACCACCGCCTGCGCGTTGCGGCCCGCACTCGCTTCGAAGAGGCGGTGTTCGCCACCGGAATCCCGTTCATGGGCCACGGCCAACATGGTCGGTTCCTCAAGGAGCTGCATCAGGTCAGCCAGCGGGTGTCCGGTGTGCGCCGCTTCGGAGCCGCGGCCCTCGACCTGGCCTGGGTGGCGGCGGGCCGGTTCGACGGCTTCTGGGAGCGTGACCTGAAGCCCTGGGACATGGCGGCAGGCCTGTTGATCGTCACCGAGGCCGGCGGCGTGGTCACCGACGCCGACGGGGGCGCCGATCCAATGGCAACCGGCTCGGTCTGCTGCGGCAATTCGGTCTTGCATGGCCAACTGCTGGAGCGGCTGAAGGCGGCCGCCTGATCCGGTCAGCCGGTGGTCGCCGCCATGGCGGCGACCACCGGCCTCATAGCCGAGCGCAGCAGCGCGATCGCCGCATAGACCACCACCGCCACGACGCACCAGCGCAGTGTGGTCAGGGGCAGGGACTTTACCAGTAGCGCGGCGACCAGCACCGCCGGGATACCGCCCAGGGTGATGGCGATCACCAGCCGGATGTCGATCCGCTCGGAACTGAGGAACCGAAAGCCACTGACTGGCATCAGGAACGCACAGGCGCCCATCATCATCGGAAACGACGCCGCCGGGCTCATGCCCAGCAGAGGCAACAGCACCAGCGAAGGGGCGAACAGGCCGATGCCGCAGGTCATCAGCGCCCCGAATAGGAAGTAACCGCCTACCGCCACGGCGAACAGGGCGGGCGGCAGACTGAGCGCCGTCCCCCCGCCAGGCATCAGATCAAGGTTCTTGGCGACGAAGGCGGCCGCCGCGAACAGCAGCGCCACGCCGACCACCGCCTGCACCGCGTGCAGCGGCAGGCGCAGAACGATCGGGGCCCCCACCGCGGCGCCCACCACTGACGCGGCGATGCACGCGGCCAGAAGCCAGGGGTCGACCTTGACCAGATTGATGAAGATCAGGGCTTCCACGAGGGTCGGCAGGCCGTGTCCGGCGTTGAGCACGGCAGGCACATAGCTGTCGGGAACCATCTTGCGCAGCCTGATCCAGGCGGTGGTCGGGGCGAAGGAGCCGATGCCCAGGGTGTCGAAGAAATTGGTCACCGCGCCAAGCGCGACTCCCTCCAGGCTGGGAATGGCCAATCCCAGCCCCTTGCGTAGCGCGATCCGACCCAGGACTATGACATAGACTGCGGCCAGGACGGTGAGGGCGCCGAGAAGGATGCCGACAACCATGCTCATCGTCGCCCCACGTACCAACGCCCCTCCTGGCGCGAAGCGTCGATCCTACACGGCCATAAGGAATTCCGAGCGGAATTTTCATTCGCCTGGGCCATGGGAATTTGGGCTGTGCCGGGAAGACCGGTAGTCTGTCGCCATGATCCGGAACCGTCGCCAGTTCTCAGCTCTCGCCCTGTCCCTACCGCTGGCCTGGACCCTAGCCGGCCCCGCGAGGGCGCTGGCCCGGCGGTCTCTGGTGATCGCCACCGGCGGCGCTGCGGCCGACATCCCGGAGGGAACCAAATGCGCCTACGAGCTGGCGATCCAGGGCGGGGCCGATGTGATCGCCGCTTGGTTCGCGCCGACCAGGGACGGGGCTTTGGTGGCGGTCGCCGATCACGAGCTTTCGATCGCCACCGATATCGCGAGGCGGCCGGAGTTTGTCGATCGCCGTCAGACCCGGGTGATCCAGGGGGGCGAGCGCACCGGCTGGTTCGTCGAGGATTTCACTCTGGGCGAATTGAAGACCTTGGCGCGGGTTGCTCCGGTGGCGAAGCGACGGGCCGGGGCCAAGGGCGATTCGGGCCGTGCGATCCTGACATTCGAGGAACTGGTCGCCATCGCCCGGGCAGGCAGCGTCGCTAACGCCCGTGTTGTGGGCATTCAGGCAGGTTTGCTGCATCCAGCCTATTTCGCGGCTCGCGATCTGGCGCTCGAACCACGTATGGCCGGCGCGATCCGCGTAGCCGCCTATGATTCGCCGGCGGCGGCGATGTGGGTGATGAGCGAGGACAGCGATGCGTTGGCGACGATCGGCGGCCTGGCGCGGGTGCGGCGGGTGCTGTTTATCGGGTCGAGTGGTCTGGACGCCCTGTCGCCGGCGGTTCTGAAAGCGGGTCGAACCCGATCCGAGGTAGTGGCGATCGCCGCCGACCGGTTGCTCGACCTGACGACCACCAAGACCGTTCCGCCAACGTCGGTGATCGCCGACGCCCATGCGGCTGGATACGCGGTTCAGGCCTGGACGACGGGCGTCGCTCAGCCCTTCCCACCGCCACCGTATCGGCCCGGCGACACGCGTCGGTTGCTGGCGGCCCTGTTCGCGGCCGACGCCGACGCGGTGGCTGGCGATCTGGCAGCGCCGATCGCCCGGGCTCGCGCCGACGCGGCGCCCGAGACGCGCGGCTAAGGCCAACACCGACGACCGAGTCCGAAAACCGCGAGACAGGGGCGTAGGTCGCGCTCATGATCACAGCATGGATATGGATGACGACGCCTGTTATCGCGTCCTGCAGGCGCGGGACTCCCGGTTCGACGGGCGGCTGTTCGCGGCGGTGCGGACCACGGGAGTTTATTGCCGGCCGATCTGCCCGGCCCGCACCCCCAAGCGCGAGAACGTCACCTTCTACGCCACCGCCGTGGCGGCCCAGGCGGCTGGCTACCGGCCCTGCCTGCGCTGCCGGCCGGAATCCTCGCCCGATCTCGGCGCTTGGCGGGGCACGTCCAACACGGTTTCGCGCGCACTGGGCTTGATCGAGGCGGGCGCTCTTGATGACGACGACTTCGAGGGCCTGGCCACGCGCCTTGGCGTGGGCGAGCGGCAGCTTCGGCGGTTGTTCCACCAGCATCTGGGGGCGGCGCCGGTGTCGGTTGCCCAGACCCGGCGGGTGTTGCTGGCCAAGCAGCTGATCCACGAGACCCGCTTGCCGATGGCCGAGGTGGCCCTGGCGTCCGGATTCGGCAGCGTCCGACGCTTCAATGAGACATTCCAGGCGTTGTTTGACCGCCCTCCGGCTGCGCTGAGGCGCCTGAGCGGCCTGGTGGCGGCTGGGGAAGACGGCGTGAAGCTCGATCTGGCCTATCGTGGCCCCTACGACTGGGAGGGGATCGTGGGATTCCTGTCGATGCGGGCAATCCAGGGTGTGGAAGTGGTGTCTGCCGGCGCCTACGCCCGGACCATCGCCCTCGGCGGTGATCGCGGTTTGTTGATGGTCTCTCCCTCGGCCAACCCGGATCGACTATCGGTGACCATTCATTTTCCCAGGCTCGCAGCCCTGCCGTCGATCATCGCGCGGGTACGGCGGGTGTTCGACCTGACCGCCGATCCCGCGGCCATCGCCGAACACTTGAGCGGCGATCCTGCGCTGGCCCCGCGCGTCGCGGCGCGTCCGGGCCTGCGAGTCCCCGGCGCCTGGGACGGGCTTGAACTGGCGGTGCGGGCGGTGCTCGGCCAGCAGATCACCGTGGCGGCGGCGACGAACCTAGCGTCGCGGATCGTGCGGGACTGGGGCGAGCCCCTGCCGCCGACCCTGGCGGGGATCGTCCCTGGCCTCACTCACACCTTCCCCAGCGCAGAGCGCCTGGCGGCCGCCGATCTGTCGGTCCTGCCGATGCCGAGGTCGCGGTCAGGCTATCTGCGCAGCTTGGCCGTAGCCGTGGTCGCCGATCCCGCGATCTTCGAGCCGGCCGGCGATCTGACCGCGGCCATCGCTCGGCTCAAATCCCTCCCCGGTATCGGCGAATGGACCGCGCACTATATCGCCATGCGCCAGATGCGCGAGCCGGACGCGTTTCCCACCGGCGACATCGGCCTGATGCGGGCGATGGTCGGGACGGACGGGACCCGGCCCACGGCCAAAGCGCTGCAACATCGCGCCGAGGCCTGGCGGCCCTGGCGAGCCTATGCGGCGCTGCATCTATGGAGCGGTGAAGTCATCCCCGACCCGCTGGCCGCCACCTCGAATCCGAAGGGCCGCCATGACCGACAAGCCGCCTGAACGCCTGATCATAGACCGCTTCGACACCCCGATCGGCGAAGCGATGCTGGCCACCGACGAGGCTGGCTATTTGCGCGCCTTCGACTGGTCCGACTACGAACCGCGCCAGCTGCGCCTGATGGTCCGCTACAACGGCGAGGTTCCCTGTCAGAGTGGCGCCGCCCCGGCCGCTGTGCGCGAGGCCTTGACCGCCTATTTCGACGGTGAGCTCCGCGCCATCGAGCGCATCGAGTGGCGCACCCGAGGAACGGACTTTCAGCTGAGCTGCTGGCGCGCCTTGTGCGACATCCCCGTGGGAACCACGGTCAGCTACGGCGAGCAGGCCGTCCGGATCGGCAAGCCAAAGGCCGTCCGCGCGGTGGGCTTGGCCAACGGCGCCAACCCTATCGGCCTGGTGGCGCCCTGCCACCGAGTGATCGGCGCCAACGGCACGCTCACCGGCTACGGCGGCGGCCTGCACCGCAAGAAATGGCTGCTGCGCCACGAAGGCGCGGCGTTCCGCGATGACGCCGAAAGCGGATCGCTCGATCTGTAGCGAGCCTGAGTCGCGCCGCTGTCGGGTGGATGTCGCGGCTTGACGGGCCGGTGTCGTGTTCGTCTATTGGGGCTCCGCTCAGTCTCCGGCCGATGCTCGAGAGGACGCCATGTTGATTCAGAAATACAGGCTTCAGAGGGGCTGGTCGCAGGAGCAGTTAGCTGAATTGAGCGGGCTCAGCGCCCGCACCATCCAGCGGCTGGAACGCGGCCAGACCCCCAGCCTGGACTCGCTGAACGCCTTGGCGGCTGTATTCGACGTCGATCTTTCCCGTTTACAGGAGCCCGAGATGGACACCGCCATAAACACCGACTTCCGCGC
This sequence comes from Caulobacteraceae bacterium, assembly GCA_043784385.1. Lineage (GTDB taxonomy): Bacteria > Pseudomonadota > Alphaproteobacteria > Caulobacterales > Caulobacteraceae > Acaudatibacter. The sequence goes on from JAYVYH010000336.1 coordinate 7,397, forward strand.
CGACGAGGCGCTCGCCCTGGCGCATGTGCGCAAGGTCAAGTCCTTCTACATGCATTTAGGCCAGTATGTGATCGTCATCGCCGCGCTGGCGGTGGTGAACTTGGTCACCTCTCCCCGCTATCTGTGGTTCCTTTGGGCCGCTGGCGGCTGGGGTGTCGGCCTACTGACGCACGGGTTACAGGTGTTCAACCTCGTGCCGTTCTTCGACGCCCGGTGGGAGAGGCGTCAGGTGGAGAAACACCTCGGCCGCCAGCTTTAGGCCCGCACTTGGGAGTCTCTGGCGCGCGAATACGGGCGAGCGGTCCGCGGCGTCGGTTTACGATGACCGCCTCGCCGCCGAACACGGCCAGATTCATACCAGCCGAGAAATGCCTGGCGGTGGAGGAAAATGACGATGCAGCGCAGCTGGGCGTTGGTGTCGATGCCCTCAACGATGGCTGGCTGCTCGCGCCAGAATGGGCGGATCACGCCTTTTAACGCGGGCGGCCGGTTCAACTGGAAATGAGCGCCCCCAGCCCCGATCGAGACCTCGAAACATTCGTGCGACATTGTTCTCCCCCGGTTCAGGGCGAGGTCGCGCCGTTCACTCGGTGACCCCAGCCTTTGCAGGATGGGCAGTCGGTCACGGGCGAAACTCGTGGCCTGGGTGCTCAGTTCGTCCAGATTGGCCTCGGGGGTGCCCAGCACCTCGCCGTTCTTGATGATCGACTGACCCTGTTTGGCCAGGACGCCCCAGGCCTCGCGGGCCCAGTCGTTCGGTGTACTGGCGTTCGGTGCCCTGGCGTTCGTGGCTCTCGCGCCCAGGAACATCTGGTCGAAGCGGCCGACTGGCACGGCCCCGCCGATCACCGGCGAGGTGAGTGATGTCGTCGTTTGAGCGGGCGCGCGAAATCAGATGGTCGTTGAGGCGCTGGGTTCGCCGAGCGGTCACGGCGACCTCGGCTTCGCTTCGCGCGACGTGAGCGCGGCCTCCGCCGATCAGAACCGCGACGGCCTCGGCGAGCCGGGTTCCGAACGAAATCGCCGCGTCGATGCGGCCCACCACCCCCTGGACACCGCTGCCCACCGTCTCGGCGTGCAGGGTCATCATGTGGCGTAGCGGCATGCCCATCGCCCAGCCAGGCAGGGTGTTGTAGCTGATGTAACCGGCCCCTCCGACCTTCAGCCGACGGCGGATGATCTCGACGATCGCCCGGCGGTTTTCGTCCGACACCCAACTCCACACCCCATGCAGGGCGATGATGTCGAAGGCCGGGAGGTCGCCGCGCGCCAGGAGTTCGGCGAAGCTGTCGTCGACGAAGTGAGCCTTGGCGCCTGAGGCCCGCGCCAAGGACTGGGCGTGCGCCGCGTGCGCTGGATTGAAGTCGGCCCCCCAGAACTCGGCGTTGTTCGATGCGGCGGCGATGTTGACGGCGACACCTTGACCATAGCCCAATTCTAGATAGCGCATCTCCTTTCGCGCCGGTGGCTCTTAGCCGCTCATTAAGAGGGCGAATTCCATCGTTCCCGCCGACAGTTCACCATAGTAGCCGTAGGTATAGTCGATGTCCGCGTGATAGCCGGATGTCCAATTCATGGGGTCTACGCTGCCTCCAGCCCGAACTGCAGTTTCGCCAGCTTGGCGTAGAGGCCGCCTCGGGCGGTCAGTTCTGCGTGGGTTCCGGTTTCCACGACCCGTCCCTCATCCATCACCACGATGCGGTCGGCGTTCAGGACCGTAGCCAGGCGATGGGCGATGACCAGGGTGGTGCGGCCGACCATGGCGTCATGTAGGGCTCTCTGAACCAGCCGTTCGTTCTCGGCGTCCAGGGCGCTGGTGGCTTCGTCGAGCAGCAGGATCGCGGCTCCCCGGACCAGGGCCCGGGCGATCGCCACGCGTTGGCGCTGACCGCCGGAAAGGGTCTTGGCTCGTTCGCCCAGGGCGGTGCGATAGCCCTCCGGTAGGGCGGTGATGAAGCCGTCGGCCTCGGCCGCGCGGGCGGCGGCCATCAGTTCGGCCTCGCTGGCCTGTTCGCGGCCGAACCTAAGGTTCTCCAAGGCCGAACCGGAAAACAGCGGCGCATCCTGCGCCACCAGAGCCATGCGGGCGCGAACCTCGGCGGGGTCGGCCTCGCGGATATTTACCCCGTCCAGGCGAATGATTCCCGACTGGGGATCGTAGAACCGCAGTAGCAGTCGAAGCACCGTGCTCTTGCCGGCCCCGGAAGGGCCAACCAGGGCGACGCGCTCGCCTGGGCGGACGCTGAGGTCGAAGCCGTTCAGGGCCGCCAGTTCTGGCCGGCCGGGATAGGCGAAACTGACGTTCTCGAACGACACCGCGCCCCGGGCCGGGGTCGGCAAAGGGTGAGGATGGGTCGGCGCGGCGATCGTGGGCTTGGCGTCCATGATCTCGGAAATCCGCGCCATGGCGCCGGAGGTTTTCTGCACATCGCCCCACGCTTCGCCCAGGGAGCCGGTGCTGCCGGCGGCCAGCACCGACAGCAGAACGAATTGCAACAGAGCCCCCGGCGTCATGGTGTGATCGACGAAGGCGGCGAGGGAGGCGCGCCACAGCACAAGGCCGATGCCGCCGGTGACCAGGATCATCACCAGGGTGGTCATGCCGGCCCGCGCCCCGATCCTGGCCAGGGAGACGCGGAAGGCGATCTCCACCGCGGCCCGGAAGCGGGCGGTGGCCGAGCTTTCGCGTCCGAACGCCTGTACGGTGTCCAGGGCGTCGAGTGTTTCACCGGCATAGCCCACCGCATCTGCGAACCGTTCCTGCGCCGCCACCGACAGGCGGCGAACCTGGCGGCCGACGATGAACAGCGGTGCGATGATCAGAGCTCCGACCAGAACCACGAAGCCGGTCAGCGCCGGATTGACGATGATCAGCACGGTCAGGGCGGCGACCACGGTCAGGGCATTGCGTAGCGCCACCGAAATGGTCGCGCCGACCATGCTTTCGACGATGGCCAGGTCGGTGGTCATCCGCGACAGCACCTCGCCGGTGCGGACCTTCAGGAAATAGGCCTGGTCAAGGGTCATGACGTGGCCGTAGAGCGCGGCGCGGATGTCGGCCACCACGCGCTCGCCCAGCTTGGTGATGAAATAAAACCGTCCGCCGGTGGATATGGCCAGGATGGCCGCCACCAGGGCCAGCACCAGAAAGGCCTGGTTGATCATCGGCGCCGATCGCGACGCCAGACCCTTGTCGGCCATCAGGCGGACCGCGAAGGTCAGGCCCACGGTCGCCGCCGACGAGACCAGTAGAAACATCCCGGCCAGGATCGCGTCGCCGACGTGGGCGCCCATGAACGGCCCCAGGCGCGTCAGCGGCCTCAGGTCGCGTCGCCGCGCCGGGACGTCGGGAGCGATCTCGCTTTCGGAAGCGACAGGTGTGGTCATAGCGGCTTACCCTTGCTCAAATCCGTCACGATCGTGTATAGGGCCGCCTTTGCGAGCGCCCGCCGATTGGCGGGTTTTTCGTTCCCACCTCTAGCACGCGCGTCCAACCCCCGCGCCGGTTTGAACAGGCCATGAAACAGAACACCCATCCCGACTACCATTTCATCACCGTGACGATGACGGATGGCACGACCTATCAGACCCGCTCGACCATGGGCAAGGAAGGCGCGAAGCTGAACCTCGACATCGATCCCAAGACGCATCCGGCCTGGACCGGCGGCAACCAGCATCTGCTGGATCGCGGTGGTCGGGTTTCGCGCTTCACCGCCAAATACGGCGGTTTCATGAAGAAATAGGGTCCATCGGCCCTTGGGCGTGTGGCCGGGTGGCCGACGCCGGACGTGGGACCGGGCGCGTCCTGATCCGGTCCTGGGATGACTGAACAGCGTCAAACCGTCGCATTGGACAACCGGGCGATCGCCGCCCGGATCTTCGGTCTTTATCTGGCGCCGCGCTGGAAAGCGCTATCGGTATCGGTGCT
>JAYVYH010000337.1:0-2664 GCA_043784385.1 Caulobacteraceae bacterium
TAGACCACGCGCTGGCCGGTCCGATGGTCGATATGGGCCAGGCTGTCGAAGCCGAAATCGCCCGGCCGCGTCGCATTGGCGGCGAACCAGCCGTGCCGATAGGCCAGGCCGGCATGGCGTTCGTCGAAGCGGGGAAACTCGCCCGCCAGGTCGTCGATCGGCTCGCGCTTGATCGTGTTGGATTGGGCCCCCAGGTCGAAGGTCCAGCGCACCAGACGCGCCGCGGACCGGTCGCTCATGGTCCCGTCGACCATGGGGAAGAGCGGCGCGACCGGATATTCCATCACATCGGCCAGGATCCTGTCGCCCTCTTCCCAGGCGTTCATCGGATGGAAGACGTAACAGGCGTCGGTGGTGAACCAGCGAACGCTGTCGACGCTGGCGTCGCGCAGCATGACGCCCACATGGCTGCCTTTTTCAGGCTCCCAGGCGAAGGGCGGCGCGCCCTGCATGGCCCGCTCGAGGCTGCCGGTCAGCGGCAGGATGGGGAAGAGCGCGTAGCGGTCGGTGACCAGGAAGTCGTGCACCATGCTGGAAAAAGGCGCCTCGAAGTTGTCGCGGCGAACCACCCGACCCGATGCGTCAGTGACGCCATAGGAGACGGTGTTGGAGAACGGCATGTCGCCGGCCGAATAGGCGAACCAGACCATCTCGCCGGTCTTGGGGTCGATCTTCGGGTGGGCGGTGACGCGGCCGGCGTATTCGTCGACATAGCCGCGCGATTCCAAGGTGATCGGGTCGAGTTCGAAGGGCTTGTGCGCCTCTTCCAGCGCCATCAGCCGGCCGGCGTGCCAGACGATGTTGGTGTTGGAGACGCCGCCGTCCTTGCCGGCCACCGAGGGGTCGGCCGCGCGGGGATCGAAACCGCCGAACAGGGCCTTGCCGACCGAGTTCTCCAGTTCCCACTTGGGCGTGCGCACATAGCGGTTGCGGTAGCTGACCTTGCCGTCCTCGACGAAGAAGCCGTGGACCATGCCGTCGCCCGAAAACCAGTGATAGTCGCCGCGCGGCTCGAACTGCGGGTTGGGCCCGTTGCGGTAGAAGGCGCCGCGGATGCCGGCGGGGATTTCGCCGACAATCTCAAGATCGAAGTCGTCCTCTGCGCGCACCGGCGCAAAATTGCCGCTCAGAAAGGCGTTGATGCGGGGTGATCCATCCATGATGCGTCTCCTGGGTCCCAGTCTATTTCTTACGTTGTAAATTTATGTCGTAAGACATATTGTCTTGCAAGTCTTTTTGTTGAGCCCCAGAGTCACATTTCCGTGCCAAAGCCGTTGTCCAACGCTCAAATCGAGAGTTTCCGCGACCGCCTGATCGAGGTCGCCGAGCGGCTGTTCGCCGAAAACGGGCCAGGCGCGGTCTCGATGCGCCAGCTCGCCGCCGAGCTCGGCGTCAGCCCGATGACCCCCTACCGCTATTTCAGGGACAAGGACGACATCCTGGCCGCCGCGCGCGCCTCGGGCTTCGACCGTTTCGCCGAGGCTCTGGAGTCCGCCTACGCCACCTCGGACGATCCCATTCAACGGGCCCAGAACGTCGGCGAGGCCTATCTGAAGTTCGCCTTCAACAATCCAGCCGCCTACCGGCTGATGTTCGACCTCGCCCAGCCGACCGAGACCAACTATCCCGAGCTGATCCGCGCGGCCACCCGGGCGCGGGCGACCATGAGCCACTATAGCCAGGGCCTGCTGGACGCCGGCCTTATCCGTGGCGACCCCGATGTGATCGCCCACGTCTACTGGGCCGGCATCCACGGTCTGGTGGTGCTGAAGCTGGGCGATCTGATCTCGCCGAAGCTGGAGTTCGATCGGCTATGGCGCGAAATGTGGCGCGCCCTGAACGCCGGCTTCCGCGTCTAAACGCGACGTTGCTCCCTATTCTTCTCCGTCATGGCCCGACTTGTTCGGGCCACCCATGATCACCGTCTAATGTGAGTGTTCATGGATCCCCCGCATTCCGCCGCTTCGCGGCTCCAGCGGGGGATGACGGTGATTTTAGTCGCGGTGCGCCGCTCTAGGTCCCGGCTGGCGCGGCGGCGAACACCTCTTTCATGCGGGCGCGGTTGGCCTCGATGCGCGGGTTGATCTCCAGCAGCAGGGCGGCCGGCGCGTCGCCGACCGGATAGTTCAGCGCGTCTTCGTGCGCCGCGCGCCAGACCACCTCGGCCGCCTGGTCCGCGGTCAGGGCGCCGCCGACCATCCCCTGGCTGACCGCCTCGCGGAAGCTGGGGCCGCCGGGCGCCGAGGCCTTGTCGATCAGCGGCGTCTCGATCACCGTCGGCTCGACGCAACTGACCCGCACGCCCGACCGCATGAACTCGATGTCCAGCGCCTCCGAGAGGCCGCGGACGGCGAACTTGGTGGCGCAATAGACCGCGAACCGCGGCGAGCCCGCCAGCGAGGCCAGCGAGGCGATGTTGATCAGCCGCGAACCCGGCGTGCGCTTCAGCCGCTCATGGCCGAGATAGGCGCCCAGCACCACGCCGCGCAGATTGATGTCGATCTGGTCGTCGAAGTCCTTCGGGGTCTGTTCGTCGAACCAGCCGTATCGGCAGATGCCGGCATTGTTGACCAGCACGTCCAGCCGCCCGCCGCTGGCCTCGACAAAGGCGTCGAGCGCCCGCTCCCACTCGTCGGCCTTGCGCACGTCGTGCACCACGGTGAA
>JAYVYH010000338.1:0-4393 GCA_043784385.1 Caulobacteraceae bacterium
CGGGCCGCAATCGGGATGGCGCGCCGCAAGCTTGGCCTTGAACGGCGCTTTCCCATAGTGTGCCGCTCAGCCTGCGTCGCACCAGCGCAGCCGCCGAAAGCGCGAGGGAATGTCGGGGGTCTTTCTGTCCTATTCGCGCGGTGACCGCGTGCACGCTGAACAGATCATCCAGGGCCTGCGCGTGCTGGGGGTCGACGTCTGGTGGGACGAGGACATGCCCGGCGTCGACTGGCAGGAGGAGCTGGAGCGGCAGATCAATGAGCTGGCCTGCGTGCTGGTCCTGTGGACGCCCCAGTCGAGGGGCAGCAAGAACGTCAAGGACGAGGCGCGGCTGGGCCTGCGGTCGGAAAAGCTGGTCAATGTTCTGATCGGCGCGCCCGAACCGCCCTTCCCCTTCGACCGCGTCAACGGCCTGCCGCTGGACGGTTGGACCGGCCGCGAACCGCATCACGGCTGGACGCGCGTGGTGCAGACGGTCGAGCCGCTGATCGTCAAGGCCGGCGGCGCCAAGCCCGGCGAGATCACCGGCGCCCTGGCCCGCCGCGATCGCGCGCTGCGGCTGGCGCAGGCGACGATCGAAGAGGCGGAACACGCGTTTCAGGACGCCCAGATCCGCGAGACGGAAGCCGCCGAAACCGCCACCGCCGCCGGAGCCTCGCTGACTCGCGCCGAGGAACAGCTTCAGCGCATGTTGGAGATGCGCGTCTCGTCGGCGGTCATGCGCACGGCGCAGCAGGAACTCGACGATGCCCAGGCCGCCAGGGAGGCGGCGAGCCAGCTCCAGCGCACGGCCAAGGCCGCCCTGAGCGAGGCCTCGCGCGCCCTGACGCGAGCGAAGACGGCGCTGGACCGGCTGGTCTCCGACACCATGGCGCCGGCGGCCCAGCCCGATGCGCCGACGCCCGCGTCGGAACCCGTCGCAGAGACGATGGCGCCTGACACGAAGGCGTCCGAGCAACCCGAACCGGTCGCCGCGGCGGCGACTGCAAGGTTCTCACCCGAACTGGGGCTAGCTCCCGAACCGAAGGCAGCGCCGGCCACCAGTCCGCCGCCACCCTCGACGCCGACGCGTCCCTGGCTGCCGTGGCTGGTGGTCGGCTGCTGTGTAGGCATCGTCGCCCTGTTTGTATGGGTGTTCGTCGCCGCTTCCAGTGGCAAGTGGTCTGTGTCCTACCACCCTCCCGCGTGGGCGAGCGCCGCGCCTGGGCCCACGGCGGCGGAGTCGGCGGCCAGCGCGGCCCCGACCGCCGCGCCAACGCCCAACCCCCTTATCAACGGCAAATGGACGCTGCAGAACGTGTCCTGCGCCGGCGCAATCGTGATCGCGATCCATGGCGACACGATCTCGGTCGGGAGCAGCAGCATGAAGATTGCATCGGTCGATCCGGACGGAACCGTGAACGCCGGCCCCGATACCGGCCGCTACAATTATGAGGTCGCCGGCGACACGCTCACGGTCACGTCTCCGAACGCCGACCAGACAAGCTACACCCGATGCGCTGGCTGATCGTAAACAGGGTTCTACAGACTCGGAATGACAAAATGCGATGGATGATCTTGCTTTCGTTAGCCGGGCTGGCCCTCGCCGGAACGGCCGCCGCCGACAGCCAAACCGACGCCCTCTGTCGCCCAATTCAGCAGGAATGGAACAGCGTGGCCGGCGGAACCGACGTCACCGCCATGGACCGCGAGATCGCCAAAATTCCGCCGCTGTGCACGACTCTGAAAGCACAGGCGCAACAGCAGAGAGCTCGCGCGGTCGCCCGCGGGAATATGATGAAGACGCCGAAGGCTTCGCCCGCAAGAGCCGCCACATCGTCTGCTGACCTTCCGATCTCTAGTGTCAGAGGGGTGGAGCTAAATCTCGATGAATATTGCCAAAACCTCTATGATCATACGTCTAGGTCGGTTCTTTTCAATCCATCTGATCCAAATTCGTGGCATTGCACAGTCGGTAGTGGTCTTGCGCTAATATCGATTCAAGATGCTTGTCGTAGAGCCGGACACGGGCGAGCGTTGCTTGGTTCCCGAAGCGATGGCAATTCATGGTCCTGCGCCACAAAATAGGTTTACGGCCAATCCTGGGACCATCGTCAGTACTTAGCTGGCCATTGATGCGGCGAACTGAGATGTCCAGCCTTGAGGTTCAAGCCGGAATGATGGCGCGCTAGCGGCCACCCTTCGACGCCGCGGGCGTCGTGTGCAGCATGCTGGTGAAGGTCAGCGCGAGGGACTCCTGCGCCGGCGGCGCGCCGCTCACCTCGTCGCGGAGGATTTTCACATCATCGAGCAGGTAGCGGTCGCTTACGCCGCCGCCGGTGACTTCGATGGTTACGCGCGGGATGCGCCGCCCGGAGGACGCCGCGGACCGCAAACGGGCGCCCACCGTGTCCGGCGGCCCGTAGACCACCAGTGTCTCGTTTGAGCTGAACTGCCAGGCCAGCCGCGCGCTGTTGCTCGCGGTCGCCATATCGTGACCGTCAGCATCGCCGAACGATATCCGGTTGATCTCGATCCATCCGCGCCGACTCTGGACATCGGAAGCGCCGGGGCCGCCGATACGAATGAAGGTCGCCGCGCTTGCGGCCATGGGCATGAGCGCCAGCGCCACACCGGCCAGGACGGAAGGCGCGCCAGTCATCGCTCCAGCAGGCGGTCGAGCTCGGCCTTGGCGGTTTCTAGCGCGTCCAGCGCGCTCAGCAGCGCCTGGCGCTGGTCGCCGGCCGGCGGGGCGGGCGGCAGGGCGAAATCGGCGTCTTCGTCCGTCGGCGCCAGCTTGGCCGCAACCGTGCCGTCTGCGGCGGCGATTACGCGGCGGATGCCCTCTTCGCGGTGCAGGCGCTGGACGCCCTTGATGGTGTAGCCCTCGTCGTGCAGCAGGCGCTGGACGCCGCGCAGCACGATGATGTCCTGAGGCCGGTAGAAGCGCCGCCCCCCGGCGCGCTTCATCGGGCGGATGAAGGAAAACCGCGTCTCCCAGAAGCGCAGCACATGTTGCGGCACGCCGAGCTCTTCGGCGGCTTCGGATATGGTGCGGAACGCTTCCGGTCCCTTAGCCAATGGCCGCTATGCCTCCCCTTGAAGCTCTTTAGTCGTCCATGCCCTTGTCGACGCGGGCCTTCATCACCTGGGAGGCGCGGAAACCGATCACGCGGCGCGGCTGGATCGCCGCCGGCTCGCCGGTTTTCGGATTGCGCCCCATACGCGCGCGCTTGGAGCGAACCTGGAAAACCCCGAAGCCGGAGAGCTTGACGGTCTTGCCCTCCTGCAGCGCCTCGGCGACCAGATCCAGGGTGCGCTCGACCAGACCGGCGCAGTCCTGGCGGGTCAGACCCACCTCTTCATGCACCGCTTCGCAGAGATCCGCGCGTGTTAGCGTTTCGCCCTTCATCGGATGCGCCCCCGCAAACTTTTGGCTACGCTTACGTGCATGCCGCGAAGTCCGCGTCGAGTCAAAGGCTTCCGAGCATAGCCTGCCCCAAGAACTCTAGAATCTGATGACGCAGGCGCCCCAGGTCAGGCCGCCGCCCATGGCTTCAACCAGCAGGAGCTGTCCCGGCTTGATGCGGCCGTCGTCGATCGCCTGGGCCCAGGCCAGCGGAATCGAGGCCGCCGAGGTGTTGGCATGGTTGGCGACGGTGGAGATCACCCGCTCATGCTCGATACCCAACCGATGCGCCACGCCAGCCAGGATGCGCTGGTTGGCCTGGTGGGGAATGAACCAGTCGATGGCGGAAAGCTCGACCCCGGCGTCGATCGCCGCGGCGCGCACGGCCTCGGAGATGTTCACCACCGCGTGGCGGAAGACTTCCCTGCCGTGCATGCGCAGATGGCCGACCGTGCCGGTGGTCGAGGGGCCGCCGTCGACATAGAGCAGGTCCTGCTTGGTCCCGTCGCAGCGCAGCGCGAAACCCAGCAGGCCGCGGTCGGTGGCGTCACCCTTGCCCTCGACCGGCTCCAGCACCACCGCGCCGGCGCCGTCGCCGAACAACACGCAGGTGCCGCGGTCGGTCCAGTCCATCAGCCGGGTCATGGTCTCCGCGCCGATGACCAGGGCGCAGCGGCTCATGCCCCTGGCCACGAAGCCGTCGGCGACGCTGAGCGCATAGACGAAGCCGGAACAGACCGCCTGGACATCGAAGGCGATGCCGATCGGTGCGCCCAGCTTGCGCTGCACGATGGCCGCGGTGGCCGGAAAGGTCAGGTCCGGCGTGGTGGTGGCCACGATGATCAGGTCGATCTCGGCGGGCGTGCGGCCGGCGGCGGCCAGCGCCTTCCTGGCCGCGGCGACCGCCAGGTCTGAAGCCGCCTCGTCCGGCGCGGCGCGGTGGCGCGCATGGATGCCGGTGCGCTCGACGATCCAGGCGTCGTTGGTGTCCACGACTTTCGACAG
>JAYVYH010000339.1:0-4247 GCA_043784385.1 Caulobacteraceae bacterium
CGCGCGGACGCGGCAGGAATTCCTCAGGCTCGCACGGGGGAGTTAACCCTGGCGCGCCTTGAACCGCGGATTGGTCTTGTTGATCACATACATGCGGCCCCTGCGACGCACGAGTTTGCAGTCGCGGTGGCGCGTCTTAAGCGTTTTCAGCGAGCTTCTGACTTTCATGGCGGTCGTCATCCAGCGGCGGCAATTGCGGAGCGCGGGGGTATAGGGAGGGGCGGTGATCGAGTCAATCTCAGCGAGCGACGCCTTGGTGGTCCACGGACGGGGAATGCGTTAGCTCTGGCGCGGGAAGCCCGATGACCGACATCTTCATCTCCTACAGGTCCGAGGACAGCGCCCGGGTGAAGCCGCCTGTAGACGCCCTCGTGGCGGAGCCGCCCGTCAAGGTGTCGGCTTGACCGTGGTCGGCGGCCATCTTCTGCGCGACCTCGGTCATGACCAGATCGCGGACGCCAAGGACGCTTCCTCGCCAAAGCCCAGACCGCCGACGGGGTGGTGATCTATTTTTCCGGCCGCGGCGTGGAGCAGGACGGCAAGAACTGTCTGATCCCCGTCGACATGCCGGCGGTGTCCACGAGCAATCAAAGTTCGCTGGGCGACCGCGCCATCTCGCTCGACAGCCTCCTCAGCGAGCAGGACGCCCTCGGCGTCAGCAAGGTCAAGATCCTGATGCTCGACGCGTGCCGGACGTCAATCACCGTCGAGGGCGCAAAGGCGGGCGTGAGGCTTGTCGGCGGTATGGCCGATGTGAAGAGGCCCGGGGGTGTGGCGGTCTGGTTCGCCACGTCGCCGGAAATGCCGGCCCACGACACCCCGGACGCGGCAAACGGCCAATACGCTCAGTCGATCATGGCGGTGCTCAACCAGAACGGTTTTGAAAAGGCCACGGTCGCGAGCCAGGTCAACCACCGCGTGACCAGGCTGACTGCCAACAAACAAATTCCCTGGGTCAGCGCGCCCGCGACGGGAGTGCATTTCATCTTCAACGGCCCCGACCACAGGGGTCATTTCCAGCCTTTCCCGGGGGACGATACGATTCTGGCGCCGCGCGACATCGGAGGGGCGACGCGCCGCGGGGCTGGGCCGGATCAGCCCGCCGGCGACGCGGAGAACCCCAAGCCTGTGTCCCCGGGCGATCGAACCTGCCCGGAGACCAGCGACGACGACGCGAACGGCGCGTCGGGAGACCAGGACGCACCGACGCGGGCGGCTGAAGCTGAATCCACGGTCGAGGGCGAACCCAGGCGGTTCGAATGGAGCATGACTGGACCGTAGGTGACCGCCATGCTCAATCATCCGGGCCTGGTGTTCGCCAATCTGCCGCAGGCCGATGTATATGAAGGCGACGATGTGCATTACACCTGTGTGCCGCTGACGGATTTTTTCGAGGCTCGGCAACGCCTTTGCCCACCTCGGAGGGTCTTTCCACTGCATCGCCTCCAGCGACAGCGAAGTGGTTTTTTTCTCCAAGCGCGACACTTCTGGCGAAGCGAGACTTTTCCACATCTCCCTGCGCCTCTACAAGATAAACCGATGCTCCAACTACGGTCGGCGCCAGCCCGCCCTGCTCGGTTCCCTGGGAGCGCATCTGGTCTTCCAGAGCGGCTCTGGGCCGACGGACCTGGCCTGTAGCGACATGGGCGGCGCCCCGATCCTGGAGATCACCAAGCGCGGCCTGGCGAACGAAGGCGCCAGCGTCTTCAAGGCGTTCAACGCCGACGACAACTGATAACCCAGGGCGGCGGCCGGCGGGATTTCGCTGGAGAGAGCGCCCGGCCACGCCTACCTTGCCGCGATGCATCGCAGAGTCTTCCTCGCCCTGGCCATGGCCGGCCTCACCCGGCCGGGAATCGCCCAGACGCCCGGGCCCCTGCGGCCGTCGGGCCTGCTGGGCGTCTCGGGCGAGGGCTATTTCGTCGACTGGCTAAACGGCTTTTACGCCCGGGCGCTGGCGGCCGGCGTGGCGCGGCCGGTTCTCGATTCGGCTCTGTCGGGGCTGACACCCGATCCGCGAGTGGTGGCCCTGGATTCAAAGCAGCCCGAATTCGCCCGGCCGGTCAGCGCCTATGTGAAGAGCGCGGTCAACGATGCGCGAATCAGCGTCGGACGCGGGAAACGTCAGGAGATCGCGGCGCTGGAGACCATCGAGCAGGTCTGGGGCGTGCCCGGTGAGATCCTGATCGCCATCTGGGCGATGGAGACCCGGTTCGGCGCCCAGATGGGCGACATGGACATCATCCGCTGCCTGGCCACCCTGGCCGCCCTTGGGCGCCGGCGCGCCTGGGCCGAATCGGAGCTGGTGGCGGTGTTCAAGATCCTGGCCGACGGCGACGCTCCGCGTGAGCGGCTGCGCGGCTCTTGGGCCGGCGCCATGGGCCAGACCCAGATGCTGCCATCGACCTATCTTTCCTATGCGGCCGACGGCGACGGCGACGGCCGCCGCGACATCTGGGGCTCGACAGCCGACGCCTTGGCCTCGGCGGCCAATCTGCTCAGCCACGACGGCTGGCGGCGGAACGAGGGCTGGGCGCGCGAGGTTCTGTTGCCACCCGGCTTCGACTATGGCTTGGCCGAGGGGCCGGCCGAGGTTCCCTATTGGTGGGCGGGCCGGGGCGCGCTCACGGCCGACGGCCGGACGTGGAGCGCGGCCGACACGCAGGCCAACAGTGTGCTTCTGCTTCCGGCCGGAGCGGCGGGACCAGCCTTCCTGGCTCTTCCGAACCATTTCGTGATTCGTAAATACAACAATTCGCTGGCCTACGCCCTCGCGGTGGGCCTGCTGGCCGACGGCTTTGCGGGCGGGAGGCGCCTGGTGACGCCTTGGCCAAACGAGATCCCCCTGTCGCTGGACGACCGCCTTACCGCCCAGAGCGCCTTGGCCACCCTGGGCTATAATCCTGGCGCGCCGGACGGCGTGATCGGCTTGGCCACGCGTCAGGCCCTGCGCGCCTGGCAGAAATCCCAGGCGTTGCCCGCCGACGCCTATCTTTCAGTCGATATGGTGACCCGGCTGCGCATTGCGATTAGGAAAGACCCGATACCAGCGCCGGGCGCGGAAAAAATGTGATCACGCAGATGTGAACTCTTGTCTTGCGTTCGGACACAAACAGCGCATAATCCGTTAAGTGCGCCAGCGGCGCATTGTCGAACAGTGCCTCCGTTGTCCCTGGCGTCTTCAGAATTACCTTAAGGAAACCCGATCATGACCTCCGACCTGATGCGTAAGATCCTCGTCGCCGGCGCCGCCGTCGCCGCTCTGTCCGTCGCCGCTTGCAGCAAGCCCGCCGCGCCCGTCGACGCCTCCAACACCACGATCAACGAGACCACCAACACGATGGCTCCGGCCGAGAACGCGATGGCCCCGGCTGACAATGCGATGGCCCCGGCCGCCAACTCCGCGTCGTAAGATCTGTTCGAAAATTCGGTTTCTTCGACGATCATTTTAAGAGATGGGTCGCTTAATCCAGGCGGCCCATTTTTACGCTCAAAAACCTGACACTACGGGAAAATTTATCGTGACCACTGACCTGATGCGTAAAATCCTCGTCGCCGGCGCCGCCGTCGCCGCCCTGTCCGTCGCCGCTTGCAGCAAGCCCGCCGAACCGGCCGCCGACAATACCGCCAACGCTGCGGCCCCCGCCGAGAACGCCATGGCGCCGGGCAACGCGATGGCTCCCGCCGACAACGCGATGGCCCCGGCCGCGAACACCGCTTCCTAAGCCGACCCAACCGTTCGTCTTTACGAACGAATAGACTATTGTTGAGGGCCGTCCCCGAAAGGGGGCGGCCCTTTCCGTTTTACATCATGCCAGACCCGCAACCCAACCCATCCGCGGTCAACCCGTCTCCGGTCGTTTGGGAAGACGGCGCGCCCCGCTCGCGGGTGCATGGCGATGTGTATTTCTCGCGCGACGATGGACTGGCCGAATCAAGGGGGGTGTTCCTGACCGGTTGCGGCCTGCCGGTCGCCTGGGCCGGGCGGCGGCGATTCGTGGTTGGCGAGTTGGGCTTTGGAACCGGGCTCAACATCGCCGCCCTGCTTGAACTGTGGAGCCGGACCCGCGATCCCGGAAGCCGACTGCATGTCTTCACCATCGAGGCCAATCCTCTCGACGCGGCCGACGCCGCCAGGGCCTTGAGCGCCTGGCCGGAACTCGCCCCGATCGCCACCCTGATCACTGCTCGCTGGCCCGGACAGGCGCGGGGCTTTCATCGGATCGACCTGCCCGAGATGGGCGCCG
>JAYVYH010000340.1:0-2211 GCA_043784385.1 Caulobacteraceae bacterium
GAGTCGTCGGCGAAGGGCACGGCCACCCAGATCTCGCGCCCAAGCGGCTTCAGCGCCGCGCGGGCCTTGGCCAGAAAGGCCGGATACCGCGCCAGTGCCGGTTTGGAGAGATTCTCCAGGTCGAAGACGTAGCCCGCCCAGCCCCTCTGCTTGGCAAGGGTGACCAGATTTTGGATCAAGGCGTCCTGAGCGGCGGGATAGAGCAGCAGATTGTTCGCCAGTGGGCCGTCGGAAATACCGTTATGCCCGTTGTGCACCATCGGAAGAACCGACGGAGGCGCCTTGGCCCTCGCCACCAAGGCTTCAGCGAACGGATCGGAGGTGACGGCGACTCGTCCTAGAGAGCCATCCAGCAGCACCCACTGTGGCGAGATCACATCCAGATCGTTGACATGTCGGCGTAACGACACGCGCGAACTCTCGTCCCAGCTGACATAGAACCCCACCGACAACGGGCGAGCCGCGCCTCCGATTCTGGCTTTAGCGGGATTGGGAATCCTTCGCCAACCGGCCGGGCGTTTGAATTTGTGCGCCGTCTCCACATGCAACGCCTGCAAAACCTGCGGGTCCTTCAGGCTCAGCCCGGGCAGGCGGGGCGCGAACGCCAGGGTCGCGAAAAAGGCCGCCACCACCAGGGCCGATATGGATACGAAGATACCGAGACCGAAATTGGCCCGCTTTGCGCGCCGGCCAGTCGGGTCGTGAAAAATGAAATCGTCCATGGTCGAGGCTTAGGCTTCCCGGGGTAGGGACTCGCCCCACGCGGGCGGAAGATGACGAAAGAGCCGAATGTTGCAAGAGTGTCGTTTGAACGCGCCGCGACATAACAGAGTTCGTGGCGCCGGGTCTTCACAAAGCTGGGGCCTCAACTCCTGGTTTCCCGTCACCTTGGAAGCGGAGCCTGACGGCCACGTGCGCGCGCTTGATGCTGGCAATCGATCCTCCTGCGGACCGTGGGTGCAGGTGTTTAGGCGGCCGCAAAACATCTGTTCCGGCGACTGTGCCAGGGTAGTGCTCGCCGCGAGCGTGGTTGCGGGGGTAATGGCCATATCGGGAGGGTTCGGCGCGACGGAGGAACCCGTCATCTTTCGCTTGGCCTGTGGCGAGAGTCTCACGCTCGTCGGAGTAGGCCTCGGCTACTGCGGATCCCGCCTTCTGATACCGAGGCCGTAGTTCGAGACAAAGCCGATCATTTCCGCCGCTCTGATGATTCTGGTAGTCGGATTGCCTATGACCCTCATCGCCTGCGCCGCGGCGGCCGCGGCGCAGGGCCGCCCCCTTAGCCGGTGGGTTCTGGGTGATGTCTTCCCGAACACCCTCGCCACCACCGGGGGGATCATCCTGCTGGCCCTTCTGGTCCAGTCGCGCTCGCCTGCGGAAACTCACCCGCCGGCCCCGGGGGCCGCGCCGCATCGCTCGTGGCCGGTGCGGGCGCGCGGCGGTGAAAGACGTTGAGCGCGCCGAGAGCCGCGCGGCCCTGACCCTCACGGGCGACCAGAAGACGCCCGTGAGTCACACTTATGTCAAACCCCCGAGGGAAGCTGGATGGTTCTAATACCTTGAAGCCCGATCAAGAGGCGGGCATCGGCTTGTCGCCGTCACCGACGACCATGAACGGCGCCCAAAAATAGGGGTGGGAGTGGTTGCGATCGTTCATCAGCACGCGCTCGGCCCTGGCCAGGGCCTCGGCCTGGGAAACGCCCTTTTGTTTGAACAGACCAATCATCAGCGCCTGGGTCATGGCCGAATCGACCTCCCAGTTCGACACCACCACATTGCGGGCGCCGGCCTCAACAAATGAGGTCACCAGTCCGCCGAGCGCCTCGCCGTCGCCGGCCCCAAGCCGGATCAGGGACACGGGCCTGCCGCCACCTGGAGCTTGAGCCGCGGCTCCGCCACCGGCCTGAAGTGTCCGGCCGTGGGCATTGCTGCCGGTGTTGCAAGCCGAGAGGACGACCATGTCGGCGTCGAGTCTGAGGCTGGTGATCTTGCTCAGACCCAAGAGGGCATCGCTGTCTCTGTCGCCGCGCGACGTCAGCAACGCGGTGTGGAGGCACGGGTTTCCCTCGTCGAGCAGGCCATGAGTGGCGAAATAGAGCACACGGTAGTCGACAAGGTCCTTTTTCGCCATGACAGCGGTGTCGGTGAACGCCTCGCCGACCTGCAGAACTGCGTCGCTGTAGGCCGGGCCGAGAATGGCCTTGGCGACAG
>JAYVYH010000341.1:0-7108 GCA_043784385.1 Caulobacteraceae bacterium
GCGTTCGCGGCCAATTTCGAGGAGGGCCGGGAGCTGGGCGCGCGGTTCGCCCTGGCGATGGACGGCGAGATCGTGATCGATCTGATGGGCGGATGGGCCAACCGTGCGATGAGCCGGCCGTTCGCCGAGGACACCCTGACCCCGGTGTTTTCCACCACCAAGGCCATGGCCAGCCTGATGGTCGCCCAGCTGGTCGGTCAAGGCCGTCTGGACTACGGAGCGCGGGTGGCCGAGGCTTGGCCGGCGTTCGGCGCGGCCGGGAAGGAGCACTTGACCGTCGAACAGGTTCTGTCGCACCAGGCCGGGCTCTGCGGGCTGGAGGGGCCGATGACGCCGGCCGACTGGTTCGACTGGGACGGTGTGTGCGCCCGGTTGGCGGCGATGGCGCCGCTGTGGCCTCCTGGAACGGCCAGCGGCTATCATCCGGTCACCTTCGGCTATCTTGCGGGTGAGATCTTCCGCCGGGTGGACGGCCGGACCCTGGGGACCGCTCTGCGGGAGGACATCGCCGAGCCGTTCGGCCTCGACCTCTGGATCGGCCTGCCCGATAGCGAACACGCCCGCTGCGCCCAGGTACGACGGCCACCGGCGATGCCGGAGCTCGGCGAAATCACCGAAGCCAAGCGCCTGGCCTTCTTCACCAAATGGGCCACGCCGGGCGGTGTCGACGAAGCGCTCGGACGGCGGGCGGAGATCCCCTCAGCCAACGGCTACGCCACCGCGCCGGCCCTGGCGCGGCTGATGGCGATCCTGGCCGATGACGGCTGGCTGGACGGCGAAAGCGTCCTACGGCCCGAGATGGCGGCGAAGGCGGGCCGCGAGCGGATCGCCGGGCGCGACTTGGTGCTGCCCTATGACATGGCCTGGGGCGCCGGGTTCATCCGCAACGACGGTCTGTGGATCTACGGCCCCGGCCGCGAGACGTTCGGTCACTCTGGCTGGGGCGGCAGCTGCGCTTTCGCCGATCCCGAGCGGGGGATTTCCGGCGCCTACGTGATGAACCGCCAGAGCGCCGAACTGATCGCCGACTCCCGGGCGCGGCGGTTGATCGAAGCCGCCTACGCCGCGCTCTGATTACGCCTCGCGGCGCGCCAGGCGCCGAAGGCGAACATACCCGCGCCAGCCCAGATGAACACGAACGACAGCAGGCGAAGCGGGGTCAGCGGCTCGCCGATCCACACGCCGATCGCGAAGCCGACGGTCGGACTGAGGAACTGCAGGAAGCCCATGGTCGCGAAGCTTAGCCGCCGCACGGCCCAGGCGAACAGGGCCAGCGGGATAACCGTGATCGGACCGACCAGAGTCATCAGCAACGAAGATCCCAGATCGTGGCCGAACATGCCCTGGCCGGTATTGTGCAGCCAGATCACGGCGATGAGACCCGGCCCAGCCATGAACAGGCACTCGACCAGCAGCCCAGCCTGGGCGTCGACGTTCACCTGGCGGCGGATCAGGCCATAGATCCAGAAGGTGGTGGCCAGGACCAGGGAGATCACCGGCAGGTGGCCGAGCGCCACGGTCTGGATCGCCACGCCGATCACCGCCAGGGCGATGGCGGCCATGCCGACCTTGTCGATCCGCTCGCGGAACAGCACCGCTCCGGCGGCCATGTTCATCAGCGGATTGATATAATAGCCGAGGCTGGATTCCAGGTTGCGGCCGTGATTGACCGCCCAGACATAAAGCGACCAGCCAGTGCCGATTGAGACCGCCGACAGCAGCAGCAGGCCAAGGGTGCGGGGCTCGCGCAGCACGCGCCAAACCTGACCGCCCTGGCCGGCCACCAGCACCAGCAAGGCGGCCCAGGGCGCGGACCACATGGCGCGGTGGGCGACGATCTCCCAAGAGGTGGCCCCGGCGCGGCCCAGCGCCATGAACAGCAGTGGCGCCCCGCCCCAAATCAGGTTGTTGATGATCGAAGCGATCAGGGCCGGGCGGCTGGAGCCGCTCACGGCGGCTCCGGACACCCCGCCAACCACCCCTTTTGGGGTCACACCAGAACCTTGTGTCCGATCAGGCCGCGTTCGTCGAGCAGTTGGGCGATCTGCACCGCGTTGAGCGCCGCGCCCTTGCGCAGGTTGTCGGACACCACCCACATCGACAGACCGTGCTCGACGGTGGTGTCGTTGCGGATGCGCGAGACATAGACCGCGAACTCGCCCTGGGCTTCCTTGGGCGTGATGTAGCCGGTGGAATCGCGCTTATCGATCACCAGCACGCCGGGCGCGTCGCGCAGGATGTCGCGGGCATCGTCCTCGTCGAGGTGGTCGTGGAACTCGATATTCACCGCCTCGGAGTGGCCGACCATCACGGGCACCCGCACGCAGGTCACCGTCAGCTTGATCGACGGGTCGATCATCTTGTGGGTTTCCTGCCACATCTTGGCTTCTTCGTCGGTATAGCCGTCGTCGCGAAACTCGCCGATGTAAGGGATGACGTTGAAGGCGATCTGCTTGGGGAATACCGACGGCGGTGGGGAGCCCAGGACGAACACGCCCTTGGTCTGGTTCCATAGCTCGTCCATGCCCTCGGAGCCGGCGCCGGACACCGACTGATAGGTCGAGACCACCACGCGCTTGATCCGCGCCGCGTCATGCAGCGGCTTCAGCACCACCACCAGCTGGGCGGTGGAGCAGTTGGGATTGGCGATGATGTTCTTGCGCTGGGCCAGGGCGATCGCGTCGGGATTCACTTCCGGCACGATCAACGGCACGTCGGGGTCCATCCGCCAGGCCGAGGAGTTGTCGATCACCATCGGGCCAGCGGCCGCGATCCTGGGCGCCCACTCCTTGGAAAACGCACCCGAGACGCTCATCAGCACCACATCGACGGTGGAGAAGTCGAACTGGGCAACGTCCTTGATCTTGACGACACCGGCCTTCCAGCCGACCTCGATGCCAATGGACTTTCGCGAGGCGATGGCGTGAATTTCGTCCACGGGGAACTCCAGTTCCTCGAGGATGTTCATCATCTCGCGCCCGACAGCGCCGGTGGCGCCGACCACGGCCACGCGGTAGCCCATCGTCAACTCTCCTGAAAAATCTGGGAGCGCGTCACTACGCCCGCTGTGGCCCGGAGGCAAGCTCGGGCGCGACCAATCCTGTCAGCGCCGCTTGACCGGAGCGCTACGGTCGTTGGCGGCCGAGACCAGCGCGGCGCAGTCGACGTCCTTGGCCAGGCCCGGACTGACGAACGGCAGGATCGCGGCCAGCGGCGCCGCGAACACGCCGACGGCCGCGCTGATCAAGGCCTGGGGAGCGGCCTTGACAATATCCACGCCGACCTTGGGGGCGACTAAGGATCCCCTTATCGTGATTGGCGCGCTGAGATGTACGATCCGAAACTTCTTGGGTTTTCCGGAAAGGCGCAGATCGACGGTCTCCTGGCGAAGATCGATATTACCGGAGCCCAAGACCAGGACGACGCCGGTGTCCAGCACAATGCGCTGGGCGGTCAGCACCCCGTCGCGCGCCTGAAAATCGGCGACCGCGCAGCGGATCGGCGTCGGTCCTTTGTTCTTCTCGATCAGCAGCAGCAGGCCCTTGGTGGCGTCGATCCCCATCAGTTCCGCGAAGGCCTGGCGCATTTCACCCTTCGGGATCACCAGGGTGACCGCACCGTTGGCGCCCGCCGCAGCGGCGCGCACCGAATCGCCGCCGCTGGAAAGCCTGGCCCTCGCATAGAGGCCGCCCGCGAGCGGCGGATTGGCCTGGCCGGAACCCACGAGAGTCTCCAGGCGTCCGTTGGTCAGTCTCAGATCGATCGACTCCAATGGCCGAGTGGCGCGTGCGTCGACGCGGATCGTTCCCGCCAGCCGGCCCTGTGGCAGGATCAGGTCGAGGGGGTCGACAGTCATGATCCCGTGATCCAGTCCGAACTTCAGGCTCAGGGTCCGGATCGGCAGTCGCCCCGCCTCGACGCTATCGGCCTTGTAGGTGACCCTGGCGTCCATGCCACGAACCCGGCTGACGTCGAGGTGAGAATCGGGCAGCATCCGGTGCTCGGCGCTGAGCTTCGCGGCCATGACCGTCTGTGCCGGAGACACCGTGTGGCCGGCGATGTGCTTGGGCACGGCGCCGACGAACGCGCCCAGATCCACCAGGCGCAGGCGCCGCGAGGCGAGGCCCGCGGTCAGAAACGGCCGGCCGCTGGTGTCGTCCACCTTCAGATCGCCCTCAAGGTCACTGTCGCCCATCCGACCGTGCATGCCGCGCAGGGTGAAGACCGCCTTGTCGCGTCCAAAGCCGGCGGAAAGATCATAGGGCGGGGTGCTGGGCAGCGCCACGCCGGTGAGGCGGTAGAGGTCGGATAGGTCCGACCCCCTGGCGCTGAACGTTCCCGACAGAATGCCTAGATCGAACGGGTGGGGAATGTGGCCGATCAGGGTGACGTGGGTCGGTCCACTGCTTACCCTGGCGTCGAAATCATAAGGGTGGGTTGGATCGACGTTGACGAGCGGACCGCCGACCACGCCGACCGTGAACGGGGTCCCGGCCAGCGAGCCACCACCCGACAGGTGGAAGATTCCCCGCGTGGACCCGATCGCCAACTCGTTGGTGGACACCACACCGGTGAATGCGATGCGGCGCCGCGCGTCGTTGAAACGCACCGAGCCGTTTTCGATGATCAGATGGCCTATGGGCGGAAGTTTCGCGGGCTGATTAGGGTTGAACACCCAGTTGCTTCGCCCGCTGGCATCCACCATCAGTCCCACATCGGGCCGATTGGCCTCGACCAATGGCAGGATGACTTGGCCCGTCAACAGCGGCAGGACCTTTACCTGAACCGTCAGGCGCGGCAGCGTAGCCAGGGGCGCGGTCCCGGCCCAGCCCGGATTGCCGATCACCAGCCCGTTGACGGTCGCGGTCGGCGATAACGACCAGGGATGAACCTCCAGATTACCAGTAATCGACACCGGCCGATGGATGCGGCCTGAAATCTCGCGCGACAGCGGCCCACGAAGCCAGTTCCATTGGAACAGGATCAAAAAGGCCATCAAGGCCAGGGCGAACACCCCAACACCGATGGCGAGCCACCGACGGCGATTTGAATGCAAAGGACGATCCTTACGCGGATAGAGCCACTAGAAAGACCAGAGCGGCCGGATCGTTCCCAATGTCGGGTTTGCTCAGGGTTCCGGCGATACCCGGATCAGGAGTTTGCCATCGTGATCGCCGGTGAACAGGCGGCCGACGGCGTCCAGGGCATTCTCCAGGCCGTCCTCGACGTGGGCTTTCCACTTCAGCTGGCCCGACGCCACCAGCGGACCCAGTTCGGCGAAGGCCTCGGCGGCGCGGGGCAGATAGTCGATGATGATGAAGCCCTTGATCATGATCCGGTGCATCAGGATGCGGCCGAAGTCGCTGGGTCCCTTGATCGGTCCCTCCTGGTTGTAGGTCGAGATCATGCCGCACAGCGACATGCGGCTGAAATTGTTCATACGGCTGTAGACCGCCTCCATGATCTCGCCGCCGACATTCTCGAAGTCGACGTCGATGCCGTTCGGGCACAGACGGTCGAGGGCGGCGCCGACGTCCTCGTTCTTGTAGTCGACGGCGCCGTCGAAACCGCAGTCGTTGACCAACCAGTCGCACTTGGCCTTGCCGCCGGCGATGCCGATCACCCGGGCGCCGCGCAGCTTGGCCAGCTGGCCGGCAATCGAGCCGACGGCCCCGGCGGCGGCCGAAACCACCACCGTCTCGCCGGCCTGGGGTTTGCCGATATCGATCATGCCGAACCAGGCGGTCAGGCCAGTAGCGCCCAACACACTCATGAACGCGGTCAGCGGCACCCCAGGAATCACCGGAACCGGGTTGACCGTGGACTCATGGGCGATGGCGTGGGTCGCCCAGCCCGCCAGGCCCGGATTGACCACGTCGCCCTGTTTGAAGCGGTCGGAGCGCGAACGCTCCACCACCCCGACGCCACCGCCACGCATGGTTTCGCCGATCTGGACCGGCGGCAGATACTGGTCCTGGTCGCTCATCCAGATGCGGTTGGTGGGATCGAGCGACAGATAGACGGTACGGATCAGCACCTCGCCGTCGGCCAGGTCGCGGATTGGTTCGTCGATCAGCTCCATGTCGCCCGGCTGGATCTCGCCGTGGGGACGGCGTTTCAGAACCCAGCGTTTCATCGTGCTCATGGCGTTTCCTCTCAATTTTTATTCGCGCCGCGCGACGGCGGATTTCAGATTACGGCGGCGCCCGCGCCGCCGACCAGCGCATGCAACCAGCCAAAGAACGGGGGAAGCAGATAGGTTCGGGCTGCTCCGATCACCAGGAACAGCAGGATCGGAGAAAAATCCATGCCGCCAAGATTGGGCAGGAGCCGTTGAAATGGACGAAGGAGCGGCCGGACTACGGCCTCGAGAAATCGAGATATCTGCCAAACGGCGCGGTTGCGAACATTGACGACGTTAAAGGCAATCAACCAACTCAAGATCGCATAAGCGATCACCGCGAACAGCACGAGGCTTAGAAGCCCGTCGATGATTGCGTAGGTGAAGTTGAGAATGGCGTGCATGGGAACCCGCGTTGGTCAGAGCGGCCCTAAGTATGCGGACGACCCATGGCGCGCAAGGCAGGGGGACGCCCGTCGCGCTGGTAGTGTCCTAGTGTGAAATTCGAGGTCGTCGACAAGCATGGCGCTCACCGTCGCGGTCATGCACAATGTCGCTGCATCGGGAGGAAGCGACTATGGGCCCATTCGCCCCAATTCATTTGATCGTCCTAGTGATGGTCCTTGCGATTTTCATCTGGCCGGCGTCACGGATTTTGAAGCGCGTCGGTCTGAGCCCTTGGATGGCACTCCTCTTCGCGGTTCCGTTGGTCAACATCATCTTCCTGTGGATTTTCGCTCATATGCGTTGGCCACGGGATGATGTTGCGAATGCGCTTTGAGGATTTTCGATGCCTAAAGGACCCTAGGCCTGAAACGCCCAAGCGACGGGGTAGGCTCGGCCCGTTGGTCCGCCATTCTTGACTTGACCGCCCCTCACCCCTTATGTCCCCCGCTCTTCCTCCCAAGGGAGGGGCCGTAGCTCAGATGGTAGAGCGCCTCGTTCGCAATGAGGAGGTCTGGGGTTCGATTCCCCACGGCTCCACCA
>JAYVYH010000342.1:0-4436 GCA_043784385.1 Caulobacteraceae bacterium
CGCCAGGCCACCCTCCAGCTGATGGCCGGGCAGGCCCTCGTGAAAGACCGTGGTCGCCAATGTCCACCGGGGCCATTCGGCGCTGTCGTGCAGGTTGAAATATACCAGTCCCGGCCGTGATCCATCTATGGCCGGACCCTGGGAGAAGGCCGACGCCGCGCCGGCCTCGTTGGCCGGCGGCACCCGCCGCACCTCGAAGGCGTAGGACGGAAGGCGCTTGAAACGGCTCGGCAGGCGTGGCCGGATCGCGGCCAGCCTGCCGTTGCAATAGGCGATGGCGGTGGTCTTGCCTTCGTCGGTGTTGGCGAAGATCACGGCCGGGTCCTTGTAGAGCGCCGCGATCCGCTCTCCCACCGTGCCCTGGCTCATGCCTTGAGCCTGGAGCAGCCCGTGCAGGCGGGCGGTGATCTCGCCGGCCTGATCCAGGCCGATCTGGTGGATTTCATCTGGGCTCAGCGAGGTAGTCGTGGTCGCCTTCAACGCGGCGGCATAGAAGGCCGCGCCTTGCTTGAACTGTCCGACGCCGGCGTCGTGACGGGCGGCGCCGCGCAGTCGCCGGGTCTGGGCGATCTGGCGATCCAGCGCCGGCGCCACCTTGTCGGCATAGAGCACCGCGGCGCGCGTGGCGTAGGCGGCGTCCAGGCCGTTCGCGGCGGCGCGCTGGGCGATCGAGGTAACCAGCAGATTGTCGGCGGGCGCGGTGCGGCTGGCGGTCATCTGCACCAAGGCGGTGTCCAGCAGGAAATCCGGCGGAGACACACCGAGGGCGGCGTCATGGGCCATGCGGCTGGTGTCGTTGTCCAGTTGGCCGGCATAGGCCTCCATCCGGGCCAGATAGGCCTCGGCGTCGGCTGATGTTTCGATCCTGTGCTTGGTGTCCAGGAAGTCTGGGGTCGATTGATAGGCGCCGGTCAATTGGCTGACCACATAGGGCGACGGCCCGTAGCCAAAGCCGCCGAAATCGAAAGCCTGCACTGCCGCGCTGGAGCGACACGTGTAGAGCACCGAGTCATAGTCAACCTTGGCCGTGGTCGACAGGGTGGATCGATTGATCTTGCCGAGCCGGCTCAGTTGGTCGGCGTTGAGCGCCTTGGCCGAAGC
This sequence comes from Caulobacteraceae bacterium, assembly GCA_043784385.1. Taxonomy (GTDB): domain Bacteria; phylum Pseudomonadota; class Alphaproteobacteria; order Caulobacterales; family Caulobacteraceae; genus Acaudatibacter. The sequence goes on from JAYVYH010000342.1 coordinate 1,102, forward strand.
TATGCCCTTCGGCGACGTGTCGGAGAGTTTTGAGCGCAAATCTCTATTGGCGCCGATGTCCAGACCAAGTTGCGTGGCCCCCTCCGGCCGATGACGCAGGTCTTCCGTCATGAAGCTGTCGAAAAGCGTGTTGAGTCTGGCGTCTTCCGTCGTCTGAGCGACCGCGCCCAATGGCGACGCCGCGACCCAGGCGGCGGTGGATAAAATCAGGTCACGGCGGTTGAGCATGATCGGCGGCGTCCTCTGGGCGCCGGTCAGCCGCCGCCGATCTTGGGAATCAAATAGATTTCGCTCTCCGAGCCCACCGGTTCGAACAGCGCATCCTGATGAATCTCGCCATCGATGGCGATGGCCATGCCTCGCTCTATATGCTCACCAAGCCCGGGATAGAGCCGGTCGAGCGCCGCGATCACCTGTCTGACCGTATCGCCCTCGACCTCAAACTCAGTGACATCTCCGGTGAAGGCGCGGCAGGAAGAGCAGGCCGCGACAACCCGTGGCACTAGCCCGCGTCGATGGCCGCGCGAATCTTCGGCGGCGACAGGGGCAGATCGGTCATGCGCTTGCCGATCGCGCCGCGCACCGCGTTGGCCACGGCCGCCAGGGGCGGCACTATAGGCACTTCGCCGACGCCCTTGGCCCCGAACGGATGGCGCGGATTGGCCACCTCCACCATGATCGCGTCGATCATCGGCAGGTCGGAGGCCACCGGCACGCGATAGTCGAGGAAACCCGCGTTCTCCATGTGACCGGTGCGGTCGAAGACATATTCCTCGTTCAGCGCCCAGCCGACACCCTGGGCGACGCCGCCCTGGATCTGACCCTCGACATAGGCCGGATGGATCGCCTTGCCGACGTCCTGGGCGGCGGTGTAGCGCAGCACGGTCACGTGACCAGTCTCCGGATCGACCTCGACATCGCAAAGATGGACGCCGAAGCCCGGCCCCGCGCCCTGGGCGTTCAACGAGACCTGGGCGCCGATCGGGCCGCCGGTCTGAGCCGCCTTCGCCGCCAGTTCGGCGATTGTCAGGTCCGCCTTGCCCTTGGAGGCGTCAAGGCAGACCGCCACGCCATTCATGTAGTCGACCTGATCGATGGAAACATCCATCAGCAGGGCGGCGCGGCGCTTCAGATCCTCGACGATCTTCTGCGCGGCTTGGGTCACGGCCATGCCCGTCGCGAAGGTGGTGCGGCTGCCGCCGGTCAGCATCGAAAATCCGATCGACGCGGTGTCGGCGACGATGGGGCGGACCTTTTCCACCGGCAATCCCAGAACCTCGGCGGCCATCATGGCCATTGAGGCGCGCGAGCCGCCGATGTCGGGGTTGCCGCTGATCACCACGGCGGAGCCGTCTTCGCCAATATTCACCGCCGCGGTGGATTCGCCGCCGACGTTGAACCAGAAGCCCACGGCCAAGCCCCGTCCTTGATTGGGGCCGAGGGGAGCGCTGTAGTGGGGATGTTCGCGGATAGCCTGGAGGGTTTCGATATAACCGATATTGCGGAAGGTAGGTCCGTAGGACGCCTTCATTCCATCGCGCACGGCGTTCTTCTCACGCAGGGCGATGGGATCCATGCCCAGTTTCAGGGCCAGGTCGTCCACGGCGCTTTCCACGCCGAAGGCCGAGATCGGCGCTCCGGGCGCGCGATAGGCGGCCACTTTCGGGGTGTTGGTCACCACGTCATAGCCGACGATCGAGAAATTCGGCACGTCGTAGCAGGCGAGGGCGGTCATCGACCCGGCGCCCACTGGAGACCCTGGAAAAGCGCCTGCCTGGTATTTCAGGACCACATCGGCGGCGACGATCGTCCCGTCGGTCATGGCGCCGAGCTTGACTTCGATCACCGCGCCGGAGGTCGGGCCGGTGGCGCGGAACACCTCATCGCGCGTCATCACCATCTTCACCGGCGCTCCGCATTGGCGCGACAGGGCCAGCGCCACAGGTTCCAGATAGACCGTGGTCTTGCCACCGAACCCTCCGCCGATCTCGGCGGGGGTAACGCGGATGTCGGAGGCCTCAAGGTCCAGGACCTTGGCGCAATAGGTGCGAATCATGAACTGGCCCTGGCTGGAGCTCCAGACCTGGCACTGGCCGTCGGCCCCAAAGCTGGCCACACAGGCGTGAGGTTCGATATAGCCTTGATGGACGGCGGCCGTGGTGTAGCGGCCTTCGACGATCACATCGGCGGAGGCGAAGCCGCTGGCCAGGTCGCCGCGCTTCAGTTCGTTGCGCTTGGCGATATTGGACGGCTTATCCGGCCGGGCCGCGAGGCCCTCGGTGAACAGATGAGCGTGCAGCACCGGCGCGTCTTCGGCCATGGCCGCTTCGACATCGATCACATGCGGCAGGGCTTCGTATTCCACCACTATCAAGGCCAGAGCCTCATCGGCGATGTCCGAGGATGTCGCCGCGACCGCGGCCACGGCATGGCCGTCATACAAGGCTTTGTGGCGGGCCATCACATTGAGCGAGAGGTCGCGCAGGTTCGACGCGCTCTCGCCGGCTTCGTATTCTTCCGACGCCAGGTCGGGGAAATCGGCGGCTGTGACAATGGCCTTCACCCCGGCCAGCGCCCGGGCCTTGCGGGTGTCGATCGAGACGATCCTGGCGTGAGCGTGGGGGCTGCGCTTGATCTTGCCAACAAGCATGCCCGGCATGGCCAAGTCGGCGCCGTAGAGCGCCTTCCCAGTGACCTTTTCGGCGCCGTCCGGGCGGATCGGCCGGGTTCCGACGACCTTCAGATGGCCGTCATCCAGTGGCGCGGCGGCGCGATTTGTCGATTCTGGCCGCTCAAGAACGTCGCTCATCAGACCCTCACTTGCCGAAGTTCAGCTGCCGCATCCATCACGGCCCGAATGATCTTATCATAGCCTGTGCAGCGGCACAGGTTCCCCGCCAGCCAATAGCGCGCCTCGCTCTCGGTCGGATCGGGATTGGCGTCGAGCAGAGCCTTGGCCGCGACCAGAATGCCGGGTGTGCAGAATCCGCACTGCAGGGCCGCGTGTTCCAGAAACTTTTGTTGCAGCGGGTGAAGTGTCCCACCGTCGGCCAAGCCCTCAATGGTCTCGACACGACGGCCCTCTGCTTCGACGGCCAGCACCAGGCAGGAACAGACCAGGCGTCCGTCCAGGATAACGCTGCAAGCGCCGCAGTCGCCGGACCCACAGCCCTCCTTGGAACCCGTCAGGCCAAGTTCGTCGCGCAGGGCGTCCAGCAGGGTGGTTCCTGGCGCGCTGAGAAACTCGACCGGATCGCCGTTCACGACGGCAGAAATATGTTGTCGCTTGCTCATGTTCTTTTCTCCGCGCGGCCATGGGCGATCACCGCCGCTCG